>NZ_JAAAYH010000733.1:0-2468 GCF_018035285.1 Streptomyces sp. MK37H
GACCCTGCTGGGCGTCCTCGGCTCCCTCGCCGCCTGCGACGCGCGGACCTCGGACTCGGCGGGCCCGGGAACCCGGAGCAAGCCCCGTCCGATCAGCCCCGTCGCGGGCTGTGCCAAGGGCTGGACCGACCCCTCCGACAGGTCCGCCGCCCGCGGGCCCGCCCGTTGCGCGCCCGGCGCGCCCGCGCCGAAGCCGCTGAAGAAGAAGACGAGGATCGTCGTCTCCGCCTCCACGCTGACCGCCGAGTATCTGGCGCCCCTGCGGATCGGCGTGGCGAAGGGCGAATTCAGCAAGGAGAAGCTCGACGTCGAGGTGAAGCTGCTGCCCACCCCGGACGGGCTGCCGCTGCTCGCCAAGGGCGATATCGACGTCCAGTACGCGGCGCCGGAGGCCGCCGTGCTCAACGGCATCCGGCAGGGGTTCGACATTCGCTGGGTCGCCGGCAACTTCACGCCCGCGCCCGGTTCCAAGAGCGGATTCTGGGCCAGGCTGCGGCCGGGGGAGACGGCGGGCGGGGTCAGCCTCAAGGACCGTACGGTCGGCACCCTCATCGGCAAGGGCTCGGTCATCACGTACCCGATGGAGAAGGTGCTCTCCGCACACAAGGCCGATGTGGACAGCGTCCGCTTCCAGCAGCTCGGCCCGGCCGAGGTCCTCGCCTCGCTGAAGAACGGCGGAGTGGACGCGGCCTGGCTGCTCGACCCGGCGTGGCGCCAGGTGGACGGCGACGCGGGCTACGCCTTCCTCGGCGGTCAGCCGAAGGGCGAACCGCTCGGCGGGCTCCTGTTCGGACCCGATCTGCTGACCGGGGACCCGGACGCGGGGGTGGCGTTCCTGCGCGCCTACATCCGCACCGTCAACACCTACTTCGCCGGGGACTACAAGAAGGACAAGGCATTCCTCGACGACCTCGGCGACGTGCTCAAGACCGAACCGGACACGCTGGCCGCCGTGCCGTCGCTGCGCATGGACTGGGAGATTCGCGCGGGCACCGTGGACCGCCTGCAGAAGGCGTACGCCACCGCCGGGGTGGTCGAGGGCGACCCGCTGCCAGAGGACAAGGTCGTGGACCGCTCGTTCTACGCGGAAGCGGTCGGCCACAAGCCCTAGGAGGTGTGCTGTTCGGCCACGCTGTTCAGCCCGCCGAACGACCGCTAGTGTGGCCTGCGCCGTAGCGGGCCGACTCTCGCTCCGTGCCGCGCGTCAGATGCCGTGTGGCTTCCCCCACACGGACCCCGCGGCCCGGCCGGAATGGCCCAGCTGTCGCACTAAGGACATCGAAATGCATTTGCCCCCTTCCGCGCCGTCCGAGCTGGGGTCCCTGGCGGTCGAGCCGCTGATGACACGGGACTTCGAGACCCGGCCCGCCGTGGCCTACGCACGCCTGCGGGCCCGGTACGGGCCGGTGGCACCCGTTGATCTGCACGGGGTCCCGGTCTGGCTGGTGCTCGGCTACCGCGAGGTGCGGGAGGTGTTGCGCGACGAGAGCGCATGGAAGAAGGACGTCCAGCACTGGCGGTGGCTGCGCGAGGGACGGGTGCCGTCCGACTGGCCGCATCTGCCCGGCTACCAGGTCAGCCATCTGCTGATGCAGGACGACCGGCGGCGCAAGGCGACACGCGCCGCCGTGGAGGAGGCACTCGCCCCCTTCCAGGACTCCGACGCGCCCCAGTCCTGGGAGCTGGCGAACGCCGTCTCGCGCCACGCCGACGAGCTGATCACCTTCTTCGCGGACGGCAGCGAGAGCGGATGGGTGGACCTGGGCGCGCAGTTCGCCCGGGCGCTGCCGCTGATGGCCGTCAACCGGCTGTTCGGCTTCCCGGTCGACCAGGGCGATGACGTGTTCATGGACTCGTGGCGCATGGTGGACGGCGGGCCGGACGCCGCCGCGGCCGTGGGCCGGCTGGTGGCCGCGACGACCGAACTCGCGGCGTACAAGAGGCAGAACCCCGGTGACGACCTGACCACCCGGCTGCTCGGCATCGAACCCCCGCTGACGGTGGAGCAGATCGGCCTGGAGCTGTACGCGATCATCGTCATCATGTCGGAGCTGGTCAGCCACGCCATCACCAACAGCGTGCTGGAGGTGCTGGCCGGGGAGGCGGGGACGCGGGCCGGACTGATGGCGGGGCCGGTCGAGGAGCTGGTCAACCGCGTGCACATCGCCTCGCCGCCGTGGGTCAACCTCACCTTCCGCTTCCCCGCGGTCGACACCGACCTGGGGGACTTCCGGCTCGCCGCGGGCGATGCGGTGGTGCCCTCGATCGCCGCCGCGCACGGCGATCCGATGTTCGCCACGCCCGGCAGCCAGGACGCGTCGGTGAGTTCGCGCGCCCATCTGGCCTGGGGCGCGGGGCCGCACCAGTGCCCGGGCCGGGGGCTCGCCGACATGATCGTCACCACGGCGGTGGGCAAGCTGTTCGAACGGTGTGACTTCGAACTGGGCCTGCCTGTCGACCAGTTGCCC
>NZ_JAAAYH010000734.1:0-2435 GCF_018035285.1 Streptomyces sp. MK37H
GGTCGACCACCTGCGCGCCCGCGGGCCGCTCACCGGGCTCGGCGGTGAGCGTGGCGCCGGACACCTTCGCCGCCACCAGCTCCTCCAGCGCCTCGTGGTACTCGTCGCGCAGATCGTTCAGATCCACCTCTCCGAGCGTCTCCATCAGGGTGTCCGCGAGGTCCAGTTCGGCCGGCTTCACGGTCACCTTCTCCTTGGGGGCCACCCCCGCTGGCTCGCGCACCTCGTCCGGCCAGAGCAGCCGGTGCAGCGCGATCGTGTCGCCGACGACGCGCAGCATCCCCAGCCGCTCCCGGCCGCGGTGGGCGTATTTGGCGATGGCGACCTTCTCGCTGCGCTTGAGCGCCTCGCGCAGCAGGGTGTACGGCTTGGCCCCGGCGGCGCCGCTGGTGCCCAGGTAGTAGGCGTCGCCCATCTGGAGCGGATCGATCTCGGAGGCGGAGATGAACGCCTCGATCTCCAGGGTGTGGGTGGTGGGCAGCGGAAGCGCCGCGAGGTCCTCTTCGGTGATCGGGACCAGCGCGCCGTCCGCGTCCTCGTACGCCCGCCCGATCTCGCTCGACTCGACCGGCTTGTCCTCGAGCTCGCAGACCTTGCGGTAGCGGATGCGGCCGTTGTCGCGGGTGTGGATCTGCCGGAACGAGATCGAGTGATCCTCGGTGGCCGGATAGATCTTGATCGGAATGCTCACCAGGCCAAAGGAAATGTTCCCATTCCAGATAGATCGCATGCTTGATCCCTTTCGTGAGATTCTTATCGTATGTCCCCGATCGCGGAGGTGGAGGGGCGGCGGATCACGCTCAGGAACCTCGACAAGGTCATCCATCCGGCCACCGGCACCACCAAGGGCGAGCTGCTGCACTATCTGGCGTCGACCGCGGACGCGCTCCTCGGGCATCTGCGCGGGCGGCCGCTGGCGTTCCTGCGCTACCCGGACGGCCCCGACGGCCAGAAGTTCTTCACCAAGAACCCGCCTCCGGGCACGCCTTCCTGGGTGACGACGGCGGAGGTCACCCGCCATAAGGGGGAGACCGCGCGGCAGGTGGTGATCCAGGACCTGCCCTCGCTGATGTGGTCGGCCAACCTCGTGGTGGAGCTCCACACCCCGATGTGGCGGATCGACCAGGGCGTGGGCATCGCCGACCGGCTCGTCTTCGACCTCGACCCCGGACCGCCCGCCACGATCGTGGACTGCCGCGTCGTCGCCGTATGGCTGCGCGAGCGGCTGGCCGATGACGGCCTTACGGCGTACGCGAAGACCAGTGGCTCCAAGGGGCTGCATCTGCTGGTGCCGGTGGAGCCGACCCCCTCCCGGCAGACCACCGCCTACGCCAGACGGCTGGCCCTGGAGGCCGCGAACGCCATGCCGGACCTGGTCATCCGTAAGATGACCCGCTCGCTGCGGCCGGGGAAGGTGTACGTGGACTTCAGCCAGAACGCCGCCGCGAAGACCACCGCCGCCCCGTACACCCCCCGCGCCGTTCCCGAACCGGCCGTCTCCGCGCCCGTCACCTGGGAGGAGGTCGAGGCGTGCGGCGACCCGGCGGCGCTGACCTTCCTGATCGACGACATCCCCGCGCGGCTCGACCGCCACGGGGATCTGCTCGCCCCGCTGCTGGACCCGGCGGAGGGGCGCCCGCTGCCGACGGGCGAGGCCGACGCCGAGGAGGACGAGGACAACGGCCAAGGCGACGACGAAGGCGCGGCCGACCGATGACGTCGCCCTCCCATGAGCCGCCCCTTCGGCCACCCCTCGAGGTGGCGCTGGCCCGTGTCGTCCCGACCCTGCCCACCGCCCCGCCCGGGCGGCGGCTGGCGTACGAGCCCAAGTTCGACGGCCATCGGCTGCTGATCTTCCGGCTGGAGGACACCGTAAGGATGCAGGCCCGCTCCGGCCGCATCGTCACCCGCGCCTTCCCCGACCTGGCGGCCGCCGCGCGGCCGCTGCCGCCCGGCACGGTCCTCGACGGCGAGGTGGTGGTGTGGGCGGGCGGCCGTACGGACTTCGCCGCCGTCCAGAAGCGCGCCTTCGCCGCGTCCGAGTCCCGGGCGGGGAGGCTCGCCCGGGAACTGCCCGCCTCCTACGCCGCCTTCGACCTGCTCGCGACCGGCGCGGAGGACCTGCGGCCGCTTCCGTACGAACAGCGCCGCGCCCGGCTGATGGCGCTCCTCGAACCGCTTGGCCCACCGCTCCAGGCCGTGCCGATGACGACCGATCCGGAGCTCGCCGCCACCTGGTACGAGTCGCTCCTGGAGATCGGTATCGAGGGCCTGGTCATCAAGGAGCTGGACCAGCCCTACCGGCCCGGGCGCCACTGGCGGAAGGTTCGCCATTCGGAGACCCGGGACGCCGTCGTCGTCGGCGTCGTCGGCCCCCGGCTCCGCCCACGCGCCCTCGCGCTGGTGCTCCCCGGCGACGACGCGCCCTTGATCTC
>NZ_JAAAYH010000735.1:0-2433 GCF_018035285.1 Streptomyces sp. MK37H
TGCCGGTCCGGCTGAACCGGGTGTGCTGGGCGGAGTCACTCCCGGGCGGCTCCGGGGGCCGGGGCAGCCTCGGGGGCCGGCGCCGGGGCCTCGGCCTCGGCGGCCTGGGCGGCTCCAGGGGGATCATCCGCATCGGCTTTCTCCAGCTCGTCCCGCAGTTGCCAGGCCAGCATCCGGAGAGTCGGGTGGTCGAAGACAAAGCTGGGAGGCAGCCGCAGCGCGGTGCGCTTGGCCAGGCGATCGCGTAGTTCCACCGCCATGAGTGAGTCCAGACCGATCTCGGTGAACAGGACATCGGGGTCGAGGGTGGCGGCCGCCGAGTGTCCCAGAACCCGGGCGGCCTCCTGCTGGACCATGTCCAGCAGAATCCGCTCCCGCTCCTCGGGGGTCGCCCCGGCAAGCCGACCGGTCACCAGGCCCCGATCGGCCGCGGCCCGAGCGGCAGCGGCTCGGCGGGCCGTCGGGGCGAGCCTGTGCAGCAGCGGGTGGACCGCCCCGCTGGCGGCTTGGGCGCGGAGCGCGCCGAGGTCCAGCTTGATGGGAAGGACCGTGGGTTCGGCCGTACGCAGCGCCGTGTCGAAGAGTTCCATGCCCTCGGCCGGAGACAAGGAGGCGACACCGCCGCGTGCCATACGGCGCTGGTCGGCATCGCCGAGGCGGCCGGTCATCCCCGTACCGGCGGCCTGCTGCCACATGCCCCAGGCCAGGGACACGGCGGGCAGCCCTTGGGCCCGGCGCTGATGGGCCAGCGCGTCGAGGTAGGCGTTGGCGGCGGCGTAGTTGCCCTGTCCCGCGTTGCCCAGGGTGCCGGCAGCGGAGGAGAACAGGACGAAGGCGGAGAGGTCCAGGTCCCGGGTCAGCTCATGCAGATGGAGCGCTCCATCCACCTTCGGCCGGAACACCGCGTCCATACGCTCCGGGGTCAACGCCGTCAATACGCCGTCATCCAGAACACCGGCCGTATGCACCACCGCCGACAACGGAGCATCCTGCGGGACGGCATCCAGCAGCCCCGCCACCTCGCCCCGATCGGCCACATCACATGCGACGATCCGTATCCGCGCCCCCGCCTTGACCAGCTCCGCCTCCAACTCGGCCGCGCCGATGGCCTCGGGCCCGCTCCGACTGGCCAACACCAGACTCCGCACCCCCCGTACGGCCACCAGATGCCGCGCCACCACCGCGCCCAACGCCCCCGTACCACCCGTCACCAACACCGTCCCTCCGGAACCCCGACCACCCGGACTGGCTTGGGGCATATCCGCGACACGGGTGAGGTGCCGGGCGAAGCAGGTGGCATCGCGCAGGGCCAGTTGGCGCTGGTCACCGGCGAGCAGTGCAGGTAGCAACGCGGTGGGTATCGTCGCTTGGTCGACGTCGAGGAGGAGAATCCGCCCGGGGTTCTCCGCTTGTGCGGATCCCACCAGGCCCCATACGGCGGCCGCTGCTGGATCGACCGGATCGGCCTCCCGGACGGCGACGGCACTCCGCGTCACCACGACCAGCCGGCTGGACGCCAACGAGGACTCGGCCAGCCACGCCTGTACGACCCGCAGCACCCGCCCGGTCAGCTCCCGCACATCGGCTGTACCACTGCCGAGGTCCAGCAGCAGCACGTCCGGTTGGGAAGTCTCCCGCGTCGTGGCCAGGCGGTGTACGTCCTCGGCGTCGCCCACCGATACGGGTTCCACGGTCGTACCGTCCGACCGAACCGGCAGTTCCTCCCAAGCGATGCGGAACATCCGGTCCGCCGTCGCCGTCGCCGTCGTGCCGAAGTGCTCGGCGCTGACGGGACGGGACACTACCGAGCCCACCGAAGCCACGGGGGCTCCGCTCTCATCGGCCAGTTGCAGGGACATGGTGTTCGGGCCGGACGGCGTCACACGTACCCGTAGCGCTGAGGCCCCGGAGGCATGCAGCGCCACCTCTCGATAGGCGAACGGCAACACGAGCTCCGCATCGGCTTCGTCGCGGTCGTGGAAGGCGATGGTGTGCATGGCGGCGTCGAGGAGCGCTGGGTGGAGCCCGAACCCCGCCGCCTGGACCCGATGCTCCTCCGCCAGAGCCACCTCGGCATACACCGCACCATCCAGCCGCCACACCGCCCGCACCCCCTGAAACACCGGCCCATACCGATAGCCGACCTGTTCCAGACCGTCGTACAGGCCCTCCACGTCCGCCGGATCCACCGCTACGGAATCCGCCGGAGGCCACACCGACAGCCCTGCGTCGGGTGCGGAGATCTGATCCGCACGGCACAACGTCCCTGTGGCGTGCCGCACCCACGCAGCACCCAGACCGGCATCCTCCGCCCGCGAATACACCCGGACGCCGCGCCGACCGCCCTCATCGGCCTCGGCCACACTCACCCGCACCTGGACCGCCCCGCCCTCCGCCAACACCAGCGGAGCCTCCATCACCAGTTCCTCCACC
>NZ_JAAAYH010000736.1:0-2428 GCF_018035285.1 Streptomyces sp. MK37H
GTGCGCCGGTGACTCACACACCACCCCCACACACGCTCCCGCACTACCTGTGCATGCGCTTGACTCGGAGCGTCACCACTGCATGGACGTTACATCCGGAAGGGGATCAACCCGTGACCACCGAGCCCGAGCAAGCCGCGTTAGCCGTGGAGCTCGCGGAATTACGCCGGACCGTCGAAGTGGGCTTCACCCGCGTCGACGGCCGGCTAGCCCTGCTCGACCACCGAGGAGAGCAGGCTGAGGATGACGTGAACCAACTGGGCGGGCGGATGCGGATCCTGGAGCACGGACGCTGGCCGCTGCCCTCCATCGCCGCCCTGACCGGGGTATCCGCCCTGGCCCTGGCGATATGGCAGGCAGCGGGACACTAGGGCCTGTCTACCCGAGCCTGATGTGGTGGAGCAGCAGCAGCGCGGCCGCCATGTTGGCCGCGGGCACCTCACCCCGCGCCACCAGGTCGGGCACCAGTTTCAGCGGCACCCACTCGCGGCGGTCCGACTCGAAGTCGTCCTCCGGGTGCCCGACGTACGACGCCTCCTCGGCCCAGTAGATGTGGTGCCGTGCGTCGGTGAGCCCGTTGGACGGCTCGACGGAGAGCAGATGGCGCAGCGGGCCGGGCCGCCAGCCGGTCTCCTCCTCCATCTCCCGGGCCGCGGCGTCGGCGATGTCCTCACCGTCCTCGACGACGCCCGCGGCCAGCTCCCAGCCCCAGGCGTCGGTGATGAACCGGTGCCGCCACAGCAGCAGCACCTCGTTGGCCGCGTTCACCACGGTGGCCACGGCCACCGGACGCAGCCGGATCAGATAGTGATCGAGTTGACGTCCGTCGGGGAGCCGGACATCGGCGAGGTTGACCCGGAACCATCGGTTCTCGTACACGGTCCGCTCCCTGAGGTTCTTCCAGCGCACTGTCAGCCACCTTTCGTCGCACGGGAGGCCATCCTGGGCCACCCGCTGACGAGAGTGCGGACCCGCGAGCGGAACCGCGGTCACAGAGGAACGCGCAGTGCCCCGTCGATGAGTTCGGCGGCCTCGGCCGTCGCGGCGCTTCCGCTGGCCGCGAGGTGTTCCCGTACCGCCCGCAGTCGGTCGCGTAACCGCTGGGACTCCATGCCCCGCGCCCGCTCGGTCATCTCCACCGCGGTGGCGCCCGCCCGGTCCATATCGCCCTGACGCAGCTCGATATGGGTGAGCATGGCGAGCCGGTGCACCCGGCCCCGGTCGTGGGCGGGGGTGCCGACCGCGGCGGTGGCGTGCTCGCGGGCGCCACCGAGGTCACCGAGGCTCAGCAGCGCCTCGGCCACCTGGACGTTCACCAGACCGGGCTGGACATAGCCGGTCTCGTCGGGCTCCTGGCCCGGTCTGATCCGGTCGGCGGCGGTCTCGGCGCGCCGGATGCAGGACAGCGCCCCGGCGCCGTCGCCGAGCCGGGCGTACGACTTGGCCTGCATGGCGTAGAGGTCGGCGGCGAGCGCGGGGGTGATCTGGGAACCCGCGGCGCGCAGCGCCGACTCGGCGAAGGCGACCGCCTGCCGGTACTCCTTCATGAAGAGGGACTGGTTGACCAGCAGCGCTATCACATACGCGCCGAGGCCCCGGTCGCCGCTGGCCTTGGCGAGTCGCAGCGCCTGGTGGAAGTAGCGCTGGGCCAGGCCGTGCGCGTTGGAGTCGTAGGCGCAGATCCCGGCGATGGCCACCAGGCCGCCGGTCGCCCGGTGCAGCTGGCGGCCGGTGTCGTCGGCGTAAGCGCCGCGCAGCAGCGGCGCCGTCTCGGAGTTGAGGAACCCCACCACCCGGGTCCGGGTCGCGACCCCGCCGGCCTTGCGGTACATCTGCTCGTAGTGGGCGCGGGCGGCGCGCAGCGTCTCGATGTCGGTCATGCTGACGCGGGTCAGCCCGCGCCGGGAGACATCGGAGTCCTCGGGAGGGTTCTCCCACTCCCACACCGGGATGACGGCGGGGGTGCCGGTGACCGCCGGGGCCTCGACGACATGCGGGCGCTGCTGTTCGTCGGAGCGCCACAGCGCGGTGGCGCGCTCGACGAATCCGGAGAGCGGGGTGGCGGGGCCCCGGGCGCTGCCGGGGGTGCCGAGGCCGATGTCGTCCAGGGTGAGGGCGCGGTGCAGCCGCTCGCCCAGCACCTCGCAGATGAGGTCCGGCACCTGGCCGCGCGGCCGCTGGCCCTTCAGCCACCGGGCCACCGCGGTGTGCTCGTACCGCAGCTTCATCCCCCGGGCCCGGCCTGCCTCGTTGACATGCGCGGCCAGCCCCGCGTGGGAGACTCCGGCCTCGTCGAGCACGGAGTCGAGCAGTGTGTTGGGCTCCATCTCGCCCTCCCGAAGCGCTCGGTGGCGCCAGCGTAGTGGAGGGGGATTCGCACGGGGTGTGAACGGACGGGACGAGAAGGGACGTCGGCCCGGCGCCCAGG
>NZ_JAAAYH010000737.1:0-2409 GCF_018035285.1 Streptomyces sp. MK37H
GAGGAGCCGGTGCCCTGGTACGAGCCCGTGCCCTGGTACGAGCCCGTGCCCTGGTACGGGGGGCGCAGGGCGCGGGCGGCCCAGCGGCCGTCGGTGCGGCTGATGTGCACCGGGTGGTCGAAGCACTTGGTGATGTGGTCGGTGGTCACCACCTCGTCCACCGAGCCCGACGCCAGGCACTCCCCGGTGCGCAGCAGCATGGCGTGGGTGGTGCTGGCGGGCAGCTCCTCCAGGTGGTGGGTGACCAGGACCGTGGCCAGTTCGGGGTGGTCCCGGCGCAGGATGTCCAGGCTCTCCAGCAGCTGCTCACGGGCGGCCAGATCCAGACCGGTGGCCGGTTCGTCGAGCAGCAGCAGCCGGGGGAGGGGCATCAGCGCCCGGGCGATCAGCACCCGGCCGCGCTGACCCTGTGACAGGGTCGGCCAGCGCGCGTCCAGCTTTCCGCCCATGCCGAGGGTGGTGAGCAGCCGGTCGGCCCGGTCGCGCTGGTCGGGGGTGGGGCGGTGGCGGGGGACCGGCTCCACGGTGTTGGTCAGCCCGGTGAGCACCACGTCCCGCACCCGCAGCGGGGAGCGCAGCGGATGCCGGGGATCCACATGGCCCACGAACGACCGCAGCTCCCGCAGATCCACCCGCCCCAGCGTGCGGCCGAGGACCTCCACCGTGCCGCGCGTGGGGTGCACCAGCGCGCCCGCCAGGCTGAGCAGGGTGGACTTGCCCGCGCCGTTGGAGCCGAGCAGCGCCCAGTGCTCGCCCTGATGGACGGTGAGCGAGATCGAGCGCAGCAGCGGGGTGCCGTCGCGCACCACATCCACCTCGCGCAGCCTGAGTACCGGGACGGCCGGGGCGGTCACGGGGCCGCCACCTCCTTTTCGCTGTTGTCGCTTTCGAGTTCGCTTGTGTCGCTGCCGCTGCCGCTGCCGTTGCCGTTGCCGCTGTCGTTGTCGCTGCCGAAGAGTTCCATGACGGCCTCGAGATGGGCGACCGTGGCCTCGATCGCGGCGTCGGCGTCGCCGCGCGCCAGCCCGTCCAGTAGCTCGGCATGGGCGCACGACACATCGGGCAGGGCCGGCTCGTGGCTGACCATCTCCACCAGCGCCTCGCGCAGCACCGGCAGGACGGAGGTGAACAGGCCGAGCAGCACGGCGTTCCCGGACAGCTCCACCACGGTCCGGTGGAAGGCCAGATCGGCGTCCACGAAGGCGGACGGATCGCCTCCGGCCCGCTCCTCGCGCAGCGCGAGGTGGTCCCGCAGCCGCCCGATGTCCTCGGGGCGGATACGCCCGGCGGCCAGCCGGGCGGCCTCGACCTCGAGGGCGCGGCGCACCTCGTACACCTCGCGCAGCCGGGCCCGGCGCAGCAGCCGCCGCATATCGCCCTCCCCGGCGGGGGCCGGGGGGCGCGCGGCGTAGGTGCCCGAGCCGTGGCGCACCTCCACCAGCCCGTCATGGGCCAGCAGGCGTACGGCCTCCCGCACCGAGGAGCGGCCGACGCCCAGTTCGGCGGCGAGCGCCACCTCGTTGGGCAGCCGCTCGCCGGGCCGCCAGCGGCCCTCGGTGAGCATCGCGCGCAGGGCGCTCTCGACCCGCGGCACCACGGGTCCGTGCCGCAAGCGTGCCGTCTCCGCCGCCACCGCGCCGCCCCTTCCTGACCGATCATCCGAGGACGGCGGGGACTCTAACACAGAGTCCTCAGACGTCTGAGGACTTGGTCCGGCGCACCGGCCGTTGTCAGTGGTGCATGGGAAGGTGGTGCACACATGGGGGAAGTACGACAAAGGGAGGGGCGGCCATGGGCTGGCACCGGGGGCTGCTGATCGGATTCGACCTGGAGACGACGGGCACCGATCCGCGCGCGGCACGGATCGTGACGGCGGCCGTGGTCGAGGTGAGGGGCGGGGAGCCGGTCGGGCGCCGCGAGTGGCTGGCCGACCCCCAAGTGCCCATCCCTGAGGACGCCGTGGCGGTGCACGGGATCACCGGTGAGCGGGCGGCGGCGGAGGGCAGGCCCGCGCGCGAGGTGGTCGAGGAGGTCGCCGAGGTGCTGGTGGCCCACTGGCGCGCCGGCGCCCCGGTGGTGGCGTACAACGCGGCGTTCGATCTCAGCCTGCTCGCCGCCGAGTTGGGGCGGCACGAGCTGCGCCCGCTGAGCGAGCGGCTGGAGGGCGCGGAGACCGGCCCCGTCGTGGATCCGTACACGATAGACCGCGCCGTCGACCGCTACCGCAAGGGCAAGCGCACGCTGGAGGCCGTCTGCGGGGAGTACGGGGTGGTGCACGACCGCGCCCATGACGCCGGTGCGGACGCGCTGGCGGCGGTGCGGGTCGCCTGCGCGCTCGCCGAGCGGTACGGCGAGGTCGCCGGGCTCGAGCTGTGGGACCTCCACCGCAAGCAGGTGGGGTGGTACGCC
>NZ_JAAAYH010000738.1:0-2403 GCF_018035285.1 Streptomyces sp. MK37H
AGGCGCGTGAGGACGCGGATGTGTTGCGGCCACACCGGAGGAGGGAGACCGGCGGGCGCGGGCGAAGCCTCGAAGCGCTGGGGAAGGGAGTCCCCCTAGGGCAGCGGAGGCGGGCGGTCAGCCCGAACAGGACGACGACCACACCCGACCGAAGTCGATGTGGTCGCGCGTGACCAGTCGCTGCCATGAGTCCATGGGACAAGTGGAGCAGCCTTCCGCTTCCTCGTCAACCGCGGTGAGACGCGCTGCTCACAGTTCGGACAGTCTTGACAGCGCACCGTGGGGGCGTCTTAATCTCGGGCTCATGCCGGGCCGAGAGGCTCGCATGCCGGGCTGAGGGGCCCGGCCGTTGTCGAGCTGAGGGGCTCGGCGTGTGTGAAGGCCATGCGTGTGTTCACTTCAGAACTCACGGAGCCTCCGCATGTCCGCGAACCCGGACCATCCCGCGCATCCGGACCACCCCTTCCGATCACCCGCCACGGTCGTCCCGCCCGCCACGATCGTCATCGTCGGCGCGGGCCCGCGTGCCACCGGACTGATCGAGCGCATCGCCGCCAACGCCCCCGAGCTGTACGGCGACGGCGCCCCGTTCGAGCTGCACCTGGTCGATCCGCATCCGCCCGGCGGCGGCCGCATCTGGCGCCCCGACCAGTCCCCGCTGCTGTGGATGAACTCCATGGCCGAGGACGTCACCATGTTCACCGACGAGTCGGTGGAGCGCGAAGGCCCGATACGCCCCGGTCCCTCCCTCGCCGAATGGGCCCGCGAGGTCCGCGAGGTCCGTGAGGTCCATGAGGTCCGCGGAGGGGAGCCGTCGCACACCCTGCCGCCCGAACTCGCCGCCGAGGCCGCCGCCCTGACCGGCCGGAGCTTCGCCACCAGACGGCTCCAGAGCGCCTATCTGCGCTGGGTGTACGAGCGGTCGGTGGCCGATCTGCCGCCCGGGACCATCGTCCATGAGCACCGGGACCGGGCCGTACGCGTCAGCGGGCCGCGCGACGGACGGCAGCAGGTGTGGCTGGAGGGGCGGACCGAGCCGCTCACCGCCGACGCCGTGGTCCTCGCCCTCGGCCACCTCGACGCCGAACCCGACGCCGAGCAGCGGGCGCTCACCGCGTTCGCCGCCGAGCACCAACTGGTCCATCTCCCGCCGGAGTTCACCGCCGACAGCGATGTGAGCGCGCTGCGCCCCGGCGAGCCGGTGATCGTACGCGGCCTCGGCCTCGCCTTCGTCGATCTGATGGTGTTGCTCACCGAGGGGCGCGGCGGACGCTATGAGCGCGGTCCGGACGGCGAGTTGGCCTACCGGCCCTCCGGCCGCGAGCCCGTGCTGTACGCCGGTTCGCGGCGCGGTGTGCCGTACCACGCCAAGATCGGCTACTCGCTGAGCGGTGAGCGGCCCCCGGTGCCGCGCTTCTTCGGCCCCGCCGAGGTCGATGCGTTGCTCTCGCGCCCCGGGCGGCCGGACTTCCGGCGCGACGTCTGGCCGCTGATCGCCAAGGAGCTGGGCTTCGCCCACTACCACCGACTGTTCACCGCCCATCCGGAGCGCGTGGCCGGGGAGTGGTCCGCGTTCGAGGAGAAGTACGCCGCCTGCCCGCCAGGCAGCCCAGATCTGGACGTCCTGGTCGCCGCGGCCGTTCCCGACCCGGCCGACCGGCTCGACCTCGACGCCCTCGACCGCCCCCTGGCCGGGCTGCGGTTCGGCGACCACGAGGCCCTGCAGCAGGCGCTGCGCGGCCATATCGAGGCCGACCTCGCCCGCCGCCACGACCCCGTGCACAGCCCCGACCTGGCCGTCTTCCTCGCCCTGCTCTCCGTCTACGGCCAGCTGATCCGGCTCGGCGACATCGGCGGCTGGTGGCACGGCTTCTTCAGCTTCCTCGCCTCCGGCCCGCCGGGGCCACGGCTGGAGCAGCTGCTCGCGCTCTCCCGCGCCGGAGTGGTCCGCTTCCTCGGCGCCGAGACGACCGTGACCACCGATCCGGTGCGCGGGGTGTTCCGGGCGAGCTCCGCCAGTGTGCCCGGACCCGCCGTCGAGGCCCGTGCACTGGTCGAGGCCCGGCTGCCGGAGCCGACCGTGGACCGCTCCCGCGACACCCTGCTGCGCTCCCTGCACCGTGACGGCGCCGCCGCCACCCCGGCCGGACTGCTCGCCGTCAGCCCCGCCGACGCCCGGATCCTGGACCGGACGGGCCGCCCGCACCCGCAGCGCTTCGCGCTCGGCCCGCACACCGACGCCCGCGCCTCGGGCGCCTTCGCCCGGCCCCGTACCAACGCGCCCGCGTTCCGGCAGAACGACGCCACCGCGCGCGCCCTGCTGCGCTGTCTGCGCGAGCTGTCCTGTCGCGCCACGGTCACCGCCTGAGCTTCACCGCTTGAGCCTCGCTGCCTGAGCTTCAC
>NZ_JAAAYH010000739.1:0-2397 GCF_018035285.1 Streptomyces sp. MK37H
GAGGGGTCGTTGAGTGAGGTGGTGGCGGAGTTCGGTGTGACGCATGTGACGGTGCCGCCGTCGGTGCTGGCGACGGTGGAGGAGCTGCCGGAGGGTCTGCGGACGTTGGTGGTGGCGGGTGAGGTGTGCCCGCCGTCGTTGGTGGAGCGGTGGGCGCCGGGGCGCCGGATGGTCAATGCGTACGGGCCGACCGAGACGACCGTGTGCGCGACGATGAGCGCTCCCCTGGAGCCGTCTGGCCTGGTGCCGATCGGCCGTCCGATCGCCAACACCGCTGTCTACGTACTGGACGAGCAACTGCGGCCGGTCCCCGTGGGTGTGGTGGGTGAGCTGTATGTCGCCGGGCCGGGGCTCGCGCGTGGTTACCTCGGCCGCCCCGGGCTGACCGCGGAGCGCTTCGTAGCCTGCCCGTTCACCGGCGGGCGGATGTATCGCACCGGCGACCTCGCCAAGTGGACCGGGGACGGCCAACTCGTCTTCGGCGGGCGCGCGGACGACCAGGTCAAGCTGCGTGGCTTCCGTGTCGAGCCGGGTGAGATCGAGGCCGTTCTCGCAGGACACCGGAGTGTCGGCCACGCCGCCGTCGTCGTACGGGAGGACCGCCCCGGCGACAAGCGGCTCGTGGCGTACGTCGTCCCCGAGGGGGACGCGGACGTGGACACCACCGCACTGCGGGAGTACGTGGCCGAGCGGCTGCCGGACCACATGGTCCCCGCCGCGGTCGTCGTCCTGGACGCACTCCCGGTCACCGTCAACGGCAAGCTGGACCGCGCCGCCCTCCCTGCCCCCGACTTCACGGACGTCGCCGAGGGGCGCGGCCCGGCCACTCCCACCGAAGAGATCCTCAGCAGCCTATACGGCGAGGTCCTCGGCCTGGAGTGGGTCGGCGCCGACGCCTCCTTCTTCGAGCTGGGCGGCGACTCCCTGCTCGCCATGCGGCTCATCGCCCGCGTCCGCGCCGTGCTCGACGCAGAGGTCAGCATCGGCGATCTGTTCGCCACCCCCACCGTCGCCGGCGTCGCCCAACTGGTGGGCGAACTCGGCGGCGAGTCCCGGGCGCCGCTGATGGCGCGACCGCGGCCCGAGACGCTGCCGCTGTCGTTCGAGCAGCAGCGGATGTGGTTCCTCAACCGGCTCGAGACCACCGGCGAGGGGGCCGCGTACAACCTGCCCCTGGCCCTGCGGCTCTCCGGCGACCTCGACCTCCCCGCGCTGGAAGCCGCCCTCGGCGATGTCGCCGACCGGCATGAGAGCCTGCGCACGATCTTCCCGGAGACCGCGGGCGTCCCCTGCCAGCAGGTCCTGCACGGCGCGGCGGGCCGACCTTCGCTGACGGTGGTGTACACCGCCGCGGACGAGGTGCCCGCGCAGCTCGCGGCGTATGCGAACCAGCCGTTCGACGTCCGCACCGAACTGCCTTGGCGCGCACGGCTCTTGGTGACCGGCCCGGCCGAGTACGTACTCATGGGCGCCGTCCACCACATCGCCGCCGACGGCTGGTCGATGGGCATCCTCGCGGGCGACATCGGCACGGCGTACGCGGCCCGGCGTGCGGGCCGACTGCCCGGGTGGGAGCCCCTGCCGGTGCAGTACGGGGACTATGCCTTGTGGCAGCGCGAGGTGCTGGGCGACCTCGGCGATCCGCAGAGTGTCATCAGCGGGCAACTGGACTACTGGCGGCAGACGCTCGCCGGTGCCCCGCAGGAGCTTGACCTGCCGACCGACCGGCCCCGACCTGCGGTGTCCTCCTTCACTGGCGGCGAAATGCCGTTCGAGGTGAACGCGGAGACCCACGCCAGGCTGGTGGAGCTCGCCCAACGCGGCCGGGCGACGATGTTCATGGTGATGCACGCGGCGCTGGCGGTTGTGCTGTCGCGGATGGGTGCGGGTACGGACATCCCCATCGGCACGGCGACGGCGGGTCGCGGCGACGCGGCGCTGGACGGGCTGGCCGGGTTCTTCATCAACACGCTGGTGCTGCGCACCGATCTGAGCGGCGACCCGTCGGTCACCGAACTGCTGGCCCGGGTGCGGGATACCGATCTTGCGGCGTACGCGCATCAGGATGTGCCGTTCGAGCGGCTGGTCGAGGATCTCAACCCCACCCGATCGCTGGGCCGGCACCCGCTCTTCCAGGTGTCGCTCACCATGCAGAACCTGCCGCAGGGCCGTCGGCCGTGGGAGCTGGCCGGGCTGGAGGTGAGCGGTCTCCCGGCCGCCTCTCCGGCGGCCCGGTTCGATCTGTCGGCGACGGTCGCCGAGCGGCGCGACGAGGAGGGGGCGCCGACGGGGCTGATGGGCTCGCTGCTCTACGCGACCGATCTGTTTGACGAAGGCACGGTGCGGTTGTTGGCGGGGCGGTTGGTGCGGGTGTTGGAGCAGGTGGCGGCTGATCCT
>NZ_JAAAYH010000074.1:0-27649 GCF_018035285.1 Streptomyces sp. MK37H
GAAGTGGGGAAAACCCGGACGCAGCCGCGGCTGCGCGCCTACTCTTCAGGATGTGCCTGGCTTGTCCGGCCGGGTCCTTGTCGTCGACGACAACAAGGTCATCCGGCAGCTGATCAGGGTCAACCTCGAGCTGGAGGGCTTCGAGGTCGTGACCGCGGCCGATGGTGCCGAGTGCCTGGAGATCGTTCACCAGGTGCGGCCCGATGTGATCACTCTCGATGTCGTGATGCCCAGACTCGATGGGCTGCATACGGCATCGAGGCTGCGCGCTGATGCTCGTACGTGTCATGTGCCCGTCGCGATCATCAGTGCGTGTACGCAGTACGAGATGGACAGCGGGAAGGCGCTGGGCGTCGATGCCTTCCTCGCGAAACCCTTCGAGCCCGTCGATCTTGTCGAGCTCGTGCGGCGGCTGATGCGGCAGGGGGCGGCCGGTGCGGCCGCGCCCGGTGATGCCGAGTCGGTTGTGGGGCCCACCGGGTAGTGGTGGGCCCCGGGCCCGGGCCTCTTCCTTCCTTCCGGTTCGGCCCGGGGGGCTTGGATTCGGTTCTGTCCGGAGGCTCGGGCTTCTTTGTGGGTGCCGGGGTCCGGGGCTTGCTTGTGGGTGCCGAGGTCCGGGGCTTGCCTCTGGGTCCCGGACCGGGGCCTCCCGGCCTCGGCCTCGGCTCCCCAGTCCTGTGCTCGTCCGAAGGGCGAAACCGGTTCGCTTTCGTACCCCCCTCCTCCCATACGCTGGTCCCGTGACTCCCGCCCAGCTCTCCCGCACTGTGCTGCACACCGTGCGTCGTGCCGTTGAGGACGACGAGCTGTGCGTTGCCGTGCCGGAGCGGGTGAAGGTGCGGACGCCTCCTCGGCCTGGGTGTGGGGATTACGCCACCAATGTCGCCCTGCTGCTGGCCAGGGGCGAGGGGGATGCGCTCGTTATCGCCGAGGTTTTGCGGCGGCGGCTGCTCCGTGCGCCCGGGATCGCTCGCGTTGATGTCGCCGCTCCTGGGTTTCTCAACATCACCCTTGATGCCACCTCCCATGCTCAGCTTGTGCGGGACGTCCTCTCCCAGGGGTCTCGCTACGGGCACGGTGATTCGCTCGCTGGGGTTTCGGTTCCGCTTGGGCCTGCGAACGAGGTGCGGGCCGCGCTGGTCGCTCATGTCGTGCGGGGTCTCGTCGGCGCTGTCGGGGGAGTCGTTGTGCCTGGTCATGGGCCCGTCGTGAGGGCCGCTCCGGTCTCCGGGGCTGAGCTGCTCCGCTCCCTCGGGCCCGATGCCGCCCGCTGGGCGCTGCTCCGGCCCGCCGGGCATGATCTGCCCGATCTCGACCCCGCCCGTCTTCTTTCCCAGCGCGAGGGCAACCCGCTCTTTCGGGTTCAGTACGCCCATGCCCGTATCCGCGCCCTGATGCGGAACGCTGGCGAGCTCGGCATCACGCCCCAGCCCGAGGCCGGGGCGTACGACCACCCCGCCGAGATCGGCCTTCTCGCGCTCCTCGCCGATCATCCCCGCACCATCGAGGCCGCCGCCCGGCACCGTGCGCCCGACCAGCTCGCGCGGCATCTTGTCGCCGTCGCTGATGCCTTCTTCCGGTTCCATGACCGGTTCCATGACGACTGCCCGCCCATCCCAACCGGTGAGCTCAAACCCTCGGCCGTCCACCGTTCCCGGCTGGCCCTTGCCGACGCCGCCGGGGCGGTGCTCGCCGGCGGCCTGTATCTGCTCGGCATCAGCGCACCCGAACATCTGTAAGACCTTGAGAGAGACAGCAGAGACAGCATGAGCCGTTCCGCCCATCCCGCCGGGCCCCGCCACGCCGATGTCCTCCCCGAGGGGCACTACGCCGCGCCGCCCGCCGATCTCAATCAGCTCGATCCGCGCGTCTGGTCCCGTACGGTCAGCCGGAACGCCGATGGCGTCGTGGCCGTCGGCGGGATCGACGTCAAGACGCTCGCGGAGGAGTTCGGGACGCCCGCGTACTTCCTCGACGAGGCCGACTTCCGGGCCCGCTGCCGGGCCTGGCGGGAGGCGTTCAAGGGGGAGGGGGAGGACGCGGACGTGTTCTACGCCGGGAAGGCGTTCCTCTCCCGCGCCGTCGTGCGCTGGCTGAACGAGGAGGGGCTCAACCTCGATGTGTGCTCCGCCGGGGAGCTGGCCACCGCGCTCGCCGCCGGGATGCCCGCCGAGCGGATCGCGCTGCACGGGAACAACAAGTCCACCGGTGAGATCGAGCGGGCCGTCGGGGCGGGCGTCGGGCGGATCGTGCTCGACTCGTTCCAGGAGATCGTGCGGGTCGCGCATATCGCCCAGCGGCTCGGCAGGCGGCAGAAGGTGCAGATCCGGGTGACCGTGGGTGTCGAGGCGCACACCCATGAGTTCATCGCGACCGCCCACGAGGACCAGAAGTTCGGCATTCCGCTCGCGGGCGGGCAGGCCGCCGAGGCCGTACGGCGGGCGCTCAAGCTCGACGGGCTCGAGCTCATCGGCATTCACTCGCACATCGGGTCGCAGATCTTCGACACCTCGGGCTTCGAGGTGGCCGCCCACCGCGTCGTCGGGCTGCTCAAGGAGATCCGGGACGAGCACGGCGTCGAGCTGCCCGAGATCGACCTCGGTGGCGGCCTCGGCATCGCGTACACCTCGGAGGACGACCCCCGCGAGCCGCATGAGATCGCCAAGGCGCTGCGCGACATCGTGCACCGGGAGTGCGACGCGGCCGGGCTCGCGGTGCCGCGGCTGTCGGTCGAGCCGGGGCGGGCGATCGTCGGGCCGACCGCGTTCACGCTCTACGAGGTGGGCACGGTCAAGGAGCTGCCGGGGCTGCGGACATACGTCAGCGTCGATGGCGGGATGTCCGACAACATCCGTACCGCGCTCTACGACGCCGAGTACTCGGTGGCGCTGGTCTCCCGCGCCTCCACCGCCGAGCCGATGCTCTCCCGCGTCGTCGGCAAGCACTGCGAATCCGGCGACATCGTCGTACGGGACGCCTTCCTGCCCGCCGATCTGGCGCCTGGCGATCTGATCGCCGTCCCCGCCACCGGCGCGTACTGCCGCTCGATGGCGAGCAACTACAACCACGCGCTCCGGCCGCCCGTCGTCGCCGTACGGGACGGGGAGGCGCGCGAGATCGTCCGGCGGGAGACGGAGGAAGATCTACTGCGGCTCGATGTCGGCTAGCGAGGGCCCGCTCCCCGCTACCTGCTGCCCGCTTCCCGCTACCTGGTGCCCGCTAGCGGCAACCCGCCGGCGGAATCGGCCAGCGAGAAATGGATCTCGGATACTGGACCCGGGACAGGAAATCCCGTCCAGTGCATGAGACTGGTGCACTAACGCGCTGATGCATTAACGCGATGGATGAGAAACGAGGTCGGATGATGCGTACGCGTCCGCTGAAAGTGGCGCTGCTGGGCTGTGGAGTGGTCGGCTCAGAGGTGGCGCGCATCATGACGACGCAGGCGGACGACCTCGCGGCGCGCATCGGGGCCCCGGTCGAGCTGGCCGGGATCGCCGTGCGCCGCCCCGGCCGGGTCCGGGAGGGGGTGCCGGCGGAGCTGGTGACCACCGACGCCACGGCCCTGGTCAAACGCGGGGACATCGATGTGGTGGTCGAGGTCATCGGCGGGATCGAGCCCGCCCGCACCCTCATCACCACCGCGTTCGACCACGGCGCGAGCGTGGTGTCCGCGAACAAGGCGCTGGTCGCCCAGGACGGCGCGGCGCTGCACGCCGCGGCCGAGCAGCGCGGTGCGGACCTCTACTACGAGGCCGCGGTCGCGGGGGCGATCCCGCTGGTGCGGCCGCTGCGCGAGTCGCTCGCGGGCGACAAGGTCAACCGCGTCCTCGGCATCGTCAACGGCACCACCAACTTCATCCTCGACCGGATGGACGGAAGCGGCGCCGGCTACAGCGAGGCGCTGGACGAGGCCACGGCCCTGGGCTACGCCGAGGCCGACCCGACCGCCGACGTCGAGGGCTTCGACGCCGCCGCGAAGGCCGCGATCCTCGCCGGGATCGCCTTCCACACCCGGGTCACCCTCGACGATGTGCACCGCGAGGGCATCACCGAGGTGACCGCCGCCGACATCGCCTCCGCCAAGCGCATGGGCTGCACGGTCAAGCTGCTCGCGATCTGTGAGCGGGCCGCCGACGGCCGGTCGGTCACCGCGCGGGTGCACCCGGCGATGATTCCGCTGAGCCACCCCCTCGCCTCCGTCCGCGAGGCGTACAACGCGGTCTTCGTGGAGGCCGACGCCGCGGGGAAGCTGATGTTCTACGGCCCGGGGGCGGGCGGTTCGCCGACCGCCTCGGCCGTCCTCGGCGACCTCGTCGCCGCCTGCCGCAACAAGCTGGCGGGCGCCACCGGACCCGGGGAGTCCGCCTACAGCCGGCTCCCGGTGAGCCCGATGGGCGATGTGGTCACTCGCTACCACATCAGCCTGGACGTCGCCGACAAACCGGGAGTTCTGGCGCAGGTCGCCACAGTCTTCGCCGAGCACGGCGTGTCCATCGATACGGTCCGCCAGCAGGGGAAGGACGGCGAGGCATCCCTCGTCGCCGTGACCCACCGCGCGAGCGACGCCGCGCTCTCGGCGACCGTGGAGGCGCTCCGCCGGCTCGACACCGTCCGCGATGTCGCGAGCATCATGCGGGTCGAGGGCGAGTAGAGGGCGAGTGGAGGTCAAGCCGAGCCGTGGGCGAACAGAGGGCGAGCAGGGGCCGGGCAGCGGCCGCGCTGAGGCCGAACAGAGGGTGAGCGGAGAGTAAGGGAAATCATGAACGCAATCGCCGACGCCGGGCCTCGAATGTCCGGCACCCGCCAGTGGCACGGCTGGCGGGGCATCATCGAGGAGTACCGCGACCGCCTCCCGGTCAGCGGGACCACCCCCGTCGTCACCCTGCGCGAGGGCGGTACGCCGCTGGTCCCCGCGCAGGTGCTCTCCGAGCGCACCGGCTGCGAGGTCCACCTCAAGGTCGAGGGCGCCAACCCCACCGGGTCGTTCAAGGACCGCGGGATGACGATGGCCATCAGCGTGGCCAAGGAGGCCGGCGCCAAGGCCGTCATCTGCGCCTCCACCGGCAACACCTCGGCCTCGGCGGCGGCGTACGCCGTACGGGCCGGGATGGTCTGCGCGGTGCTGGTCCCGCAGGGGAAGATCGCGCTGGGCAAGATGGGCCAGGCCCTCGTCCACGGCGCGAAGATCCTCCAGGTCGACGGCAACTTCGACGACTGCCTGACGCTGGCGCGCGGGCTGTCGGAGAAGTACCCGGTGGCGCTGGTGAATTCGGTCAACCCGGCCCGGATCGAGGGCCAGAAGACCGCCGCCTTCGAGATCGTGGACATGCTCGGGGACGCACCCGACATCCATGTGCTGCCGGTCGGCAACGCGGGCAACATCACGGCCTACTGGAAGGGCTACACGGAGTACGCGGCGCCGTTCGCCGACAGCGAGCCGCGCGCCTCCCGTACGCCCCGGATGTGGGGCTTCCAGGCGTCCGGCGCGGCGCCGATCGTGCGTGGTGAGCCGGTCAAGGAGCCGAGCACCATCGCCACCGCCATCCGCATCGGCAACCCGGCTTCGTGGACCTTCGCCGAGCAGGCGCGCGACGAGTCCGGCGGCCTCATCGACGAGGTGACCGACCGTCAGATCCTCGCCGCCTACCGGCTGCTCGCCGCCCAGGAGGGCGTTTTCGTCGAGCCCGCCTCCGCGGCGAGCGTGGCGGGTCTGCTGAAGGCGGCCGAGCAGGGGCTGGTCGACCCGGGCCAGCGCATCGTCTGCACGGTGACCGGGAACGGGCTCAAGGACCCGGACTGGGCGGTGGCGGGTGCGCCGCAGCCGGTCGTGGTCCCGGTGGACGCGGACGCCGCGGCCGTACGGCTCGGGCTGGCCTGACACGGGGCTGCGCGCGACCCGGGTCCTGCTGGTCCGGTACGGCGCGGCGCGCCTCGGGTCCTGCCGGTCCGACACGGTACGGCGCGCCTCGGACCGTGCCGGTCCGGTACGGCGCGACCCGGTCCTGACCAGGGCCGGGACCTGGTGCGCTGGGGGTTTCGGCGGGCCGCCTGGCCCGGCCCGCCGGGCCCCTGCGTGCCACGTCGGCCCCGGCCCGCCGGGCCTCTGCGTGCCGCGTCGGCTCCCGGCCCGCCGGCCGTACGGCTCGGGCTGGCCTGACACGGGGCTGCGCGCGACCCGGGTCCTGCTGGTCCGGTACGGCGCGGCGCGCCTCGGGCCCTGCCGGTCCGACACGGCACGGCGCGCCTCGGACCGTGCCGGTCCGGTACGACGCGACCCGGTCCTGACCAGGGCCGGGACCTGATGCGATGGGGGTTACGGCGGGCCGCCCGGCCCGGCCCGCCGGCCCCCTCCGTGCCGCGTCGGCCCCGGTCCGCCGGGCCCCTCCGTGCCGCGTCGGCCCCGGTCCGCCGGGTTCCTCCGTGCCGCGTCGGCCCCGGTCCGCCGGGTTCCTCCGTGCCGCGTCGGCCCCGGTCCGCCGGGTTCCTCCGTGCCGCGTCGGCCCCGGTCCGCCGGGTTCCTCCGTGCCGCGTCGGCCCCGGCCCGCCGGGCCTCTCCGCGCCGCGTCGGCCCCGGCCCGCCGGGCCTTTCCGCGCCGCGTTGGCCCCCGGCCCGCCGGGCTCCTCCGTGCCGCGTCGGCCCCCGGCCCGCCGGGTCTCTGCACGCGCACCCCGTCGGCCCCGGCTCGCCGGGCCTCCGCGCACCCCACTCAGCCCGTTCCGGGGGCTTCTCTAAAGATCCACTCAAGTGGTGGCAGAGAAGCGCGAGGGGGCGCGGAGGGCTCCAGTAGAGTGGTCGCGGACGATGGCAGGGAGCGCGACACGCATCGTGCGCCTCCCGTGCGCCCTATGTCGCCACAGAACCTTCCTTCGATAGGCTGTACTGAATCCGCCCCGACGCAGAGCGCTCGCCTCTGCGCGGCGTCGCCGTACTTGTCACGGCCCTCGCGGTGTTCCGTACCTCTTCGAGCAATCGCACGTAACCACAAGGAGAGTCATCGAGCGATGGCCGGTCCAGCGTTCCGCGCCGCCGCCGTCCGAGTGCGCGTCCCCGCCTCGAGCGCCAATCTCGGTCCTGGCTTCGACGCCCTCGGCCTGGCCCTGGGCCTCTACGACGACGTGGTGGTCCGGGTGGCCGACTCCGGTCTTCACGTCGACATCGCCGGTGAAGGCGCGGAGTCGCTCCCGCGCGACGAGAACCATCTGCTCGTGCGCTCCCTGCGCACCGCCTTCGACCTGCTGGGCGGACAGCCCCGCGGTCTCGAGCTGGTCTGCGCCAACCGCATTCCGCACGGCCGGGGCCTGGGCTCCTCCTCCGCCGCCATCTGCGCCGGGATCGTCGCCGCGCGCGCGGTGACCATAGGCGGCGCCGAGCGGCTCGACGACGCGGCGATGCTGGAGCTGGCCACCGAGATCGAGGGCCACCCGGACAATGTCGCCGCCTGCCTGCTCGGCGGCTTCACCCTGGCCTGGACGGATGCGGGGTCCGCCCGGGCGATCAGGATGGACCCCGCGGATTCCGTCGTTCCGGTGGTCTTCGTCCCTGGCCGGCCGGTGCTCACCGAGACCGCCCGCGGCCTGCTGCCGCGCACCGTCCCGCATGTGGACGCCGCGGTCAACGCGGGCCGGGCCGCACTGCTTGTCGAGGCCCTGACCAGGCGTCCCGAGCTGCTGCTGGCCGCGACGGAGGACCGACTGCACCAGGAATACCGTGCTCCGGCGATGCCCGAGAGCGTGAGCCTGGTGAACCGACTGCGGGCGGACGGCGTCCCCGCGGTCATCTCCGGCGCGGGCCCCACGGTGCTCGCGCTGGTCGAGGACGGTGCGGCCGACAAGGTCGCACGACTGGCGGGCGAGGGGTGGGCGGCCAACCGGCTGGCTCTCGACGCCGGGGGGGCGAGTGTCCTGCCGCTCACCTGACACCGCGATCCGGGGTGTCCCGGAGCCGGGAAAACTCGATAGCCGGTCTTGGAGAGGGGGAATGTTTGTTGGATCCGGTAGTGTTAACCTCAAGTCTGCACTCGATGCCTCTTGGATGTACTCGGAGGCGAGGTGCTCAGTGTCCCCATCAGGGACCACCCTTCTTCCGGGAGCCTCCCACACTGCCTGAGCAGCCTGCCTGAGCAGTATCGAGCACGCTCCGGAATCGGCGTGGCGGATTCTCGTGAACCCTCCGCCGCGTCGGAACCATGAACTGATCTCTCCGCCGTACCCCGGCGGACCACCGCCCCGGCCCGGTCCGTAACGGAAGGACCACAGCCGGACAGCACAACCGGTCGCCGAGCCAGACAGGCCGACGCCCGCTCCAGGGAAGGACCCTTCGTGAGCGACACCACCGATCTGATGGGCGTGAACGCCTCCGGCACCTCCGACAGCGGTGTCGGCAACAACGCGCCCGCCACGGACGCTTCCGCGCCCGCCAACGGTGCTGCCACTGGCGCTGCCCCGCGGCGACGCCGCTCGGGCACCGGCCTTGACGCCATGGTCCTGGCCGAGCTTCAGCAGCTCGCCTCGAGCCTTGGCATCAAGGGCACCGCGCGGATGCGCAAAGGCCAGCTGATCGAGGTCATCAAGGAGAAGCAGGCCGCGGGCTCCGGCTCCGCCCAGGGCTCCGAGAGCACTCCGTCCGACGCGGAGGGGGTGACCAAGCCGAAGCGCCGCACCACCTCCCGGGCCCGTACGGGCGACGACGCCGAGGAGAAGACCGGCGCCAAGTCCTCGAAGTCCGCCGGGAAGGCGGAGAAGGCCGACAAGGCCGACGCCGAGGAGAAGGCCGCCGCGCAAGGGCAGATCGAGATCCCCGGCCAGCCCGGTGAGCCCGCCGGCGATGAGCAGCCGGCCGGTGAGCGCCGCCGCCGCCGGGCCACCGCGCCCGCCACCACCCCCGACTCCGGGGGCACGGCCACCGCTGTCGAGACCAAGACGGAGGCGCGCAGCGACGTCTCCGCCAAGACCGAGGCCAGGACCGAGCCCAAGGGCGACGGGAAGGCCGAGGCCGCCGCCGACACCGCCGAGGGCAAGGGCGCCAGGGGCGGTGACCGCCAGGAGCGCGGTCAGAAGGGCGACCGCCGGGACCGGCAGCGCGACCGCGGCGACCGCCGCGGCAAGGGCGAGGACGGCCAGCAGGGCGGCGGCCGTCAGCAGCGCGACGGGCGCGGCCAGAGCCAGCAGCGCGCCGACGAGGGCGACGACGACTTCGAGGGCGGGCGCCGCGGGCGCCGCGGCCGCTACCGGGACCGGCGTGGCCGCCGTGGCCGTGACGACTTCGGCAATGAGCCGCAGGTGTCCGAGGACGATGTGCTGATCCCCGTCGCGGGCATCCTCGACATCCTCGACAACTACGCGTTCATCCGGACCTCCGGCTACCTCCCGGGCCCGAACGACGTGTACGTCTCGCTCGCCCAGGTCCGCAAGAACGGTCTGCGCAAGGGCGATCACGTCACCGGCGCGGTCCGTCAGCCGCGCGAGGGCGAGCGCCGCGAGAAGTTCAACGCGCTGGTCCGGCTGGACTCGGTGAACGGCATGGCGCCCGAAACCGGGCGCGGGCGGCCGGAGTTCGGCAAGCTGACGCCGCTTTACCCGCAGGACCGGCTGCGTCTGGAGACCGAGGCCGGCGGGCTGACGACCCGGATCATCGACCTGGTCGCGCCGATCGGCAAGGGCCAGCGCGGTCTGATCGTGGCCCCGCCGAAGACCGGTAAGACCATGATCATGCAGGCGATCGCCAACGCGATCACCCGCAACAGCCCCGAGTGCCATCTGATGGTCGTCCTCGTCGACGAGCGGCCGGAAGAGGTCACCGACATGCAGCGGTCGGTCAAGGGCGAGGTCATCTCCTCGACCTTCGACCGCCCGGCCGAGGACCACACCACCGTCGCGGAGCTGGCGATCGAGCGGGCCAAGCGCCTGGTCGAGCTGGGCCATGACGTGGTCGTCCTGCTGGACTCGATCACCCGCCTGGGCCGTGCGTACAACCTGGCGGCGCCCGCCTCCGGCCGCATCCTGTCCGGTGGTGTCGACTCGACCGCGCTCTACCCGCCGAAGAAGTTCTTCGGTGCCGCGCGCAACATCGAGGACGGCGGCTCGCTGACCATCCTGGCCACCGCGCTGGTCGAGACCGGCTCGCGCATGGACGAGGTGATCTTCGAGGAGTTCAAGGGCACCGGCAACATGGAGCTCAAGCTCGACCGGAAGCTCGCCGACAAGCGCATCTTCCCGGCGGTGGACGTCGATCCGTCCAGCACCCGCAAGGAGGAGATCCTGCTGGCGCCGGAGGAGCTGAACATCGTCTGGAAGCTGCGCCGGGTGCTGCACGCGCTCGACTCCCAGCAGGCGATCGAGCTGCTGCTGGACAAGATGAAGCAGACGAAGTCGAACGCCGAGTTCCTGATGCAGATCGCCAAGACCACGCCCACCCCGGGCAACAACGGCGACTGACCGGACACCCGCCGGAACACTCCGTAGCCGAGGCCCCCCGCACCGCGGGGGGCCTCGTTGCGTTCCATGAGAGGTGAGCCACATTTTCCGGCCAGGCCACGGACCGGTTCTGATCATGTTATCGCCCGCGAAAGTGCAGGTCAGAGCGGTAAGGCGGACGAAGGGGACGAACGGTGCGCCCGGCGGCCCGCGCGAAAACCGGCCATCGCACATATGCAACCCTGGCGGTCGGCCTTCCATCTGTCAGGTCGGAATACGGGGCCGGAACACAGGCTGACTCCACCGCGCGACGCGACGCCACGCCTGACCGTGACGGCAGGGGGTACTCGGGCAGCTAAAGAGAACTGAGGAGCACATGGCCGAGGACAGCAGCAACGCACCGGTGAGCCCGGGTCGCCACCGCGCCCGCGGGGCGACGGCCGGGCGCCGTCGCAAGCGGCCCAGTACGCGCCGTAGGGCCGTGCTCTACACGGTGTGGACGCTGGCCGCCGTGCTGGTGCTCGGCGGTGCCGGACTCGGCTACCTCTACTACAAGCTGAACGGCAACCTCACCGGCGTCGACGTCAACGCCGCCCTCGGTGCCAACCGCCCCAAGAACGTCGACAACGGCTCGATGGACATCCTCGTCCTCGGCTCCGACTCCCGGGCCGGCAAGAACGCCAAGTACGGCACGGACGAGGGCACCTCCCGCTCCGACACGGCGATGATCGTCCACGTCTACAAGGGCCACAAGAAGGCCAGCGTCATCAGCATCCCGCGCGACACCCTCATACAGCGGCCCTCCTGCACCACCAAGGGCGGGCAGCAGACGCCCGCCGTGCGGGCGGCCATGTTCAACAGCGCCTACGAGGCCGGCGGGCCGGCCTGCACCATCAAGACCATCGAGTCCATGACGGGCATACGCATGGACCACTTCCTCGAGGTCGACTTCTCCGGCTTCAAGCAGCTGATAGACGACCTCGGCGGGGTCAACATCACCACCACCGCCCCGATCCACGACCCCAAGAGCCACCTCGACCTGGAGCCCGGCGCGCACACCCTGGACGGGGAGCAGTCGCTGGGCCTGGTGCGCACCCGGCACGGTGTGGGCGACGGCAGCGACCTCGGCCGGATCAAGCTCCAGCAGGCGTTCGTCAAGGCGCTGCTGGACCAGGTCAAGCACGTGGACCTGTTCGGCAACCCGAAGAAGCTCTACGACCTCGCGGACACCTCCACCAAGGCCCTCACCACCGACTCCGAGCTGGCCTCGGTGAGCAAGCTGAAAGGCTTCGCCGAATCCCTGAAGGGCATCGGCTCGGGCAACATGAAGATGACCACGCTGCCCGTCGAGTACGACCCGCAGAACCCGGCCCGGGTGCTGCCCATGGAGCGCAAGGCCAAGCTGATATGGACCGCGCTCCGCCATGACCGGCCGGTCCCCGCCTCCGCCACCAAGGGCTCCGCGGGCGATGCCACCAGCGCGGGCAAGGTCGTCAAATAGGGTTGTCCAAGGTCGTCCGAGGGCGTCCGACAGCCTCCCGGGCGGGCCGGGAATATCCGGACCCGCCCCCCGGTTTTGGGGGATGCGGCCAGTACTGGCAAACTGGATCGTCGGTCCCGGTTCACGACAGGCAACCCGCCCGTCGACCCGGTGCCCTCCCGAACCTAGGAGATTCCCTTGAAGCGCGACATCCACCCGGAGTACGTCGAGACCCAGGTCAGCTGCACCTGTGGCGCCTCCTTCACCACCCGTAGCACCGTGGGCGGCGGCACCATCCGTGCCGACATCTGCTCCGAGTGCCACCCGTTCTACACGGGCAAGCAGAAGATCCTCGACACCGGTGGCCGCGTGGCGCGGTTCGAGGCCCGCTTCGGCAAGAACGCCGGGTCCGCCAAGAAGTAGCGACCCGCACGGCGCCGGTCTTCGGTCGCCCCTTCCCTGGGGCGACCGGACCGGCGTTTTGTCGTCACCGGCCCTCCGGCACTTTCCGCAACGCCACCACGCAGACCATTCAGGGAGCCCTCCGATGTTCGAGGCGGTCGAGGAACTGATCGGCGAACACGCCGACCTCGAGAAGCGGCTCGCCGACCCCGCGGTCCACGCCGACCAGCGGGAGGCGCGGCGGCTCAACAAGCGCTACGCCGAGCTGACCCCGGTGGTCACCACCTATCGCGCCTGGAAGCAGGCCGGGGACGACATCGAGACCGCCCGCGAGCTGGCCCAGGACGACCCCGACTTCGTGGACGAGGTCAAGGAGCTGGAGCAGAGCCGCGAGCAGCTCACCGACCGGCTGCGGCTGCTGCTCGTCCCCCGCGACCCGAGCGACGACAAGGACGTCATCCTGGAGGTCAAGGCCGGGGAGGGCGGCGAGGAGTCCGCGCTGTTCGCCGGCGACCTGCTGCGGATGTATCTGCGGTACGCCGAGCGGATCGGCTGGAAGACCGAGATCATCGACGCCAATGAGTCCGATCTCGGCGGCTACAAGGACGTCCAGGTCGCGGTCAAGGCCAGGGGCACCATCGAGCCCGGCCAGGGTGTCTGGGCCCGGCTGAAGTACGAGGGCGGGGTGCACCGGGTGCAGCGGGTGCCCGCCACCGAGTCCCAGGGCCGTATCCACACCTCCGCGGCAGGTGTGCTGGTCACTCCAGAGGCCGAGGAGGTCGAGGTCGAGATCGGCCCCAACGATCTGCGGATCGACGTCTACCGCTCCTCCGGACCCGGCGGCCAGTCGGTCAACACCACCGACTCCGCGGTGCGCATCACCCACCTGCCCACCGGCATCGTCGTCTCCTGCCAGAACGAGAAGAGCCAGCTCCAGAACAAGGAGCAGGCGCTGCGCATCCTGCGCTCGCGGCTGCTGGCCGCGGCCCAGGAGGAGGCCGAGCGGGAGGCGTCGGACGCGCGGCGCAGCCAGGTCCGCACCGTCGACCGGTCCGAGCGCATCCGTACGTACAACTTCCCGGAAAACCGGATCTCGGACCATCGTGTCGGTTTCAAGGCGTACAACTTGGACCAGGTGCTCGACGGTGAACTCGACCCGGTCATCCAGGCGTGCGTCGACGCCGACGCGGCCGCCAAGCTGGCGGCGGCGGGCTGAGCCACCCACTGATCAACGCTTCGTGCCCTTGTCCGGACCGGCTGGAGGAATTCAGTGAACGTGCTGCTCGCCGAGGTGGCGCAGGCCACTCAGCGGCTGGCCGACGCGGGCGTGCCCTCACCGCGCTTCGACGCGGAGGAGCTCGCCGCCTTTGTGCACAGCGTCAAGCGGGGAGAGCTGCACGGCGTGCCCGACGCCGACTTCGACGCCCGCTACTGGGAGGCGGTCGCCCGCCGCGAGGCCCGCGAGCCCCTTCAGCACATCACCGGCCGCGCCTTCTTCCGCTATCTGGAGCTCCAGGTCGGACCGGGGGTCTTCGTGCCCCGGCCGGAGACCGAGTCGGTGGTCGGCTGGGCGATAGACGCGGTGCGCGCCATGGACGTCGTCGAACCGCTCATCGTCGATCTGTGCTCGGGTTCCGGGGCCATCGCGCTCGCGCTCGCCCAGGAGGTGCCGCGCTCCCGGGTGCACGCCGTGGAGCTGGACGAGGGCGCCCTGCGCTGGGCGCGCAAGAACGTCGAGGGGTCCCGCGTCGTTCTCCATCACGCGGACGCGTTGACGGCCCTGCCCGAGCTCGACGGGCAGGTGGACCTCGTCATCAGCAACCCGCCGTACATCCCGCTGACCGAGTGGGAGTACGTGGCGCCGGAGGCCCGCGATCACGACCCCCAGCTCGCGCTCTTCTCCGGTGAGGACGGCCTCGATGTCATCCGTGGCCTGGAGCGCACCGCCCACCGGCTGCTGCGCCCCGGGGGCGTGGTGGTCATCGAGCACGCAGACACCCAGGGCGGCCAGGTGCCGTGGATCTTCACCGAGGAGCGTGGCTGGGCGGACGCCGCCGACCACCCCGACCTGAACAACCGGCCCCGGTTCGCCACCGCGCGGAAGGCCATGCCGTGACGGCGGCACCGCACCACACATTGGCCACGTACGAGGAGGTCCGTTAATGGCACGGCGATACGACTGCGGGGACGCGACCGACCGCAAGACCGGCCTGCGCGAGGCCGCCTCCGCCGTCCGCCGCGGCGAACTGGTCGTGCTGCCCACCGACACCGTCTACGGGATCGGTGCGGACGCCTTCAACGCCGAGGCGGTCGGCGATCTGCTCGAGGCCAAGGGGCGCGGCCGCAACATGCCCACACCGGTGCTGGTCGGCTCGCCGAACACCCTGCACGGACTGGTCACCGACTTCTCCGAGATGGCCTGGGAGCTGGTGGACGCCTTCTGGCCCGGTGCGCTCACCCTCGTCGCCCGGCACCAGCCGTCGCTCACCTGGGACCTGGGGGAGACCCGGGGCACCGTGGCGGTCCGGATGCCGCTGCACCCGGTGGCGATCGAGCTGCTGACGGACTTCGGCCCGATGGCGGTCTCCAGCGCCAATCTGACCGGACACCCCTCCCCGCAGGACTGTGACGCCGCCCAGGACATGCTGGGGGACTCCGTCTCGGTGTACCTCGACGGCGGGCCGACCCCGGCCGCCGTGCCCTCCTCGATCGTCGATGTGACCGGCAAGGTGCCGGTGCTGCTCCGGGCGGGCGCGCTCACCGCCGAGCAGCTCCGGGAGGTCGTACCCGACCTCGAGGTGGCCAATTGACAGCCCCTGAGGGGCGTGGCATAGCGGAACACCGTGAGAAGAACGCCGAGGCCACCTTCCGCATCCTCCACGTCAGCACCGGCAATGTGTGCCGCTCGCCGATCACCGAGCGGCTGACCCGGCATGCCCTCGCCCACCGCCTCGGAAGTGTCCGCACCCGCGGTCTGATCGTGGAGTCCGCCGGCACCTGGGGCCACGAGGGCGCGCCCATGGAGGCGCACGCCGCGACGGTCCTGACCGACTTCGGCGCCGACCCGGCGGGCTTCCTCGGCCGAGAGCTGCTGGACGAGCACGTCATCCGAGCCGACCTGGTGCTGACCGCCACCCGCGACCACCGGGCGCAGGTGATCTCGATGGGGCACTCGGCGGGGCTGCGGACCTTCACGCTCAAGGAGTTCACCCGGCTGGTGCGGGCCATAGACCCCGCGACGCTGCCCGACCCGGAGGAGGCGGGCGGCGTGGTGGAGCGTGCCCGCGCCCTGGTGCAGGCCGCGGCCGCGCTGCGCGGCTGGCTGCTGGCGCCCAACGAGGAGGCGGACGAGGTGCACGATCCGTACGGGGCGCCGATCACCTTCTTCCGCTCCATCGGGGACGAGATCAACCAGGCCCTGGACCCGGTCGTCACGGCGCTGACGGGCGTTCCCGCCCCCGCGTAGGGGGTTCTCCCGCCCCCGTGCAGCCCCTCGGAGGCCCGGGGGCGCGCCGTAAGGGGGCCTGCGAGGGCCGTACGGCGCGCCGTGCGGCGTCGCGGGGCCTACATTGGGGGTGACCACGTAAGCGTCGACCCGCTGTCCCCTCCGAAGGCTGTGAGCACGCCATGGCCGTCACCCCCTGGGGCCCCGATTTCGCAAGCCTCGCCCGCCAGGACCCGGAGCTGGCGGGAATCATCCTGAGCGAGATCGACCGCGTCCGCGGCGGACTCCAGCTGATCGCGGCCGAGAACTACATCTCGCCGGCCGTGCTGGCGGCGCTCGCCTCACCGCTGGCCAACAAGTACGCCGAGGGGTATCCCGGCGCCCGCCACCACGGCGGCTGCGAGATCGTGGACATCGCCGAGCGGGTGGCGCAGGACCGGGCCAAGGCGCTGTTCGGCGCCGAGCACGCCAATGTGCAGCCGCATTCGGGGTCCTCGGCGGTGCTGGCCGCCTACGCCGCGCTGCTGCGGCCCGGGGACACGGTGCTGGCGATGGCGCTGCCGCACGGCGGCCATCTCACCCATGGCTCGCCCGCCAATTTCTCCGGCCGCTGGTTCGACTTCATCGGCTACGGCGTCGATCCGGCGACCGGGCTGATCGACTACGAGCAGCTGCGCGGACTGGCCCACGCCCACCGGCCGAAGGCGATCGTCTGCGGTTCGATCTCCTATCCCCGCCATCTGGACTACGCCGCCTTCCGTGCGGTCGCCGACGAGGTGGGCGCGTTTCTCATCGCCGACGCCGCCCATCCGATCGGCCTGGTGGCGGGAAAGGCGGCACCGTCCCCGGTGCCGTACGCGGACGTGGTGTGCGCAACGACACACAAGGTGCTGCGCGGGCCGCGCGGGGGAATGCTGCTGTGCGGTGCGGAGCTCGCCGAGCGGGTGGACCGGGCGGTGTTCCCGTTCACCCAGGGCGGGGCCCAGATGCACACCGTCGCGGCCAAGGCGGTGGCGTTCGGCGAGGCCGCGGCGCCTGCCTTCACCGCCTATGCGCGGCGGGTGGTGGCCAATGCCCGGGTACTGGCGGACGCCCTGGTCGGAGAGGGTCTGGCGGTCGTCACGGGCGGCACCGACACCCATATGATCACCGCCGATCCGGCCCCGCTGGGCCTGGACGGACGCACCGCGAAGGGCCGCTGCGCGGCCGCCGGGATCGTCCTGGACACCTGCGCGCTGGCGTCCGCCACCGATCCCCGGGGGTGCGTCAAGGGGCTGCGGCTGGGCACCGCCGCGGTGACCACCCAGGGAATGGGAGCGCCGGAAATGGAGCGCATAGCCAATCTCATGGGAACCGTCTTGCGGGACGAGGGCGTGGTACGGGAAAAGGTGGCGGATCTGGCCGGGAGATTTCCGCCCTATCCGGACGAGGGCCGAATCATGCAACCATCCGAAGGTGTAGGACGTCTGTAAGTACGTTCACCGCGAGGCGTCTGACACGCATAGGGTGTGGGGCTGTGATGGCCAGCGATACCTCTGGGGCAGCCTGTGCGTGAATACCTGCTGACTCTGTGCATCACGGCCGCGGTCACCTATCTGCTGACCGGGCCGGTGCGGAAATTCGCCATCGCGGCCGGTGCGATGCCCGAGATCCGCGCCCGTGATGTGCACCGTGAGCCCACGCCACGGCTCGGTGGCATCGCCATGTTCGGCGGGCTGTGCGCGGGGCTGCTGGTCGCCGCCCACCTGACCAACCTCAAGGACGTCTTCGAGGTCTCCAACGAGCCACGGGCGCTGCTGTCCGGGGCCGGGCTGATCTGGCTGCTCGGGGTGCTGGACGACAAGTGGGGCGTGGACGCGCTGATCAAGCTGGGCGGCCAGATGATCGCCGCCGGTGTGATGGTGCTCCAGGGCCTGACCATCCTGTGGCTTCCGGTGCCCGGTGTGGGACCGGTCTCGCTGACGCCCTGGCAGGGCACGCTGCTCACCGTGGCGCTGGTCGTCATCACCATCAACGCGGTCAACTTCGTTGACGGACTTGATGGTTTGGCGTCCGGGATGGTGTGCATCGCCGCCGCCGCGTTCTTCATGTACGCGTACCGCATCTGGTACGGCTACGGCCTGGAGGCGGCCGCGCCCGCCACCCTGTTCGCCGCCGTCCTCATGGGCATGTGCCTGGGCTTCCTGCCGCACAACGCCCACCCCGCGCGGATCTTCATGGGCGACTCGGGCTCGATGCTGATCGGGCTGGTGCTGGCGGCGGGCGCCATCTCCATCACCGGCCAGGTGGACCCGGACGCGATGAAGCTGTTCGAGGGGTCCGAGCAGGCCGCGGTGCACGCCACCGTCCCGGTCTACATCCCGCTGCTGCTGCCGCTGACCGTCATCGCGGTGCCCTTCGCGGACCTGGTGCTGGCGATCGTCCGGCGCACCTGGCGGGGCCAGTCGCCGTTCGCCGCCGACCGCGGCCATCTGCACCACCGGCTGCTGGAGATCGGCCACTCGCACAGCCGGGCCGTCCTGATCATGTACTTCTGGTCGGCGCTGATCGCCTTCGGCGCCGTGGCCTACTCGGTGAACTCGGCCGGTGTGTGGTTCGTGCTCGCGATCGTGGCGCTGAGCGGGGTCGGGCTGGTGCTGTTGCTGCTGCCGCGGTTCACCCCGCGTGTTCCGCGCTGGGCGGAGGCGTTCGTTCCGCCGCGCTACCGCCGCGCCAACCGGATCGCCAAGGCCGAGCAGGACGCCGAGGCAGCCGCCGAGCCCGTGGCGGCCACGGCCGGTGCCGGGTCCGCCGCCTCGGAGCCGGAGTTGGTCAAGCCCGAGCCGGTGGGCTCCGGGATGAACGGCGGCGCGAGCAGTGGGGCGAACGGTGTGAACGGCGCCACCGCGATCGGCGACCGGTCCCGCTTCACCCACCGCCGGCGCATCGGAACGCCCCAGTAATCTCCCCAGTCATCGCCTCGATCTCCCCAGTCATCAACCCGGCAGAGGGTCCGGCGAGAGCGCTGAAGATCACAGGACGGCGTCAGCACGGTACACACCTCATAACTCTCCCGTGTGACGTGCAGCACACCCGGCGGGTAAAGACCTCATCAAATAGTTTGTGATACCGTTCACTAAACCCGGTGCTAGACCCGAGGGGCCGTAGGGCGACGGCTCTTCCTCGTGAGGTCTCCTCTGTCCCCGGGGATACGCTCGTCCACGACGAATCGTTGCTTCCGACACTTGCCGGAGAAACCCTTCATGCAGTCCAACGACGCCAGAACGCTCCTGAGTTGCGCCGTGCCCACAGCCATCGCCGGTGTGGTCGCCGTCGCCGTCGGTTCTGTGCTCGCAGGCGGCAAGGGAGCGATCGGCGCGGGCTTTGGCACATTCGTCGCCGTGGTGGTGATGGCTTCCGGGCTGATCGTGCTGGAGCGCACGGCGAAGCACCTGCCCCATCTGTTCCAGGCCATGGGCATGGTTCTCTTCATGGCCGAGTTCCTGCTGGTGGCGGTCGTGCTCGCGGTGTTCCAGGACACCACGCTGTTCAACGTCAAGGCTTTCGCTCTCGCACTGCTCGCCGCGACCCTGGTGTGGGTCGGCGCACAGACCCGCGCACACATGAAGGCCAAGATCCTCTATGTGGAGCCGGAAGCCGAGGACGAACGCAAGCCCGGGGGGGCGAAGAAGTCCGCTCCCGCCGGGTCCACGCCGTGAGAAGTAGGGCCGGGATAAGAGCATGTGCGCTCACCTGCTATCGTCCGGTGCCATCTGAGGCACAGCGGGCGCAGGTAGCTGAACCCCCGGAATTCACGGGATGGAATCGGCGGCCCATGCAGCTGATGCCCGACATACCACTCGGCCACGCGCCGATCAGCCGCCCCCACATTCGTAAGACCAGTCCAGTGCCGTTCCGTGGCCGCGTGCCGCGCCGACACAACGAGGTTGCCGTACCCATGCGCCACGCTGAAGGAGCTCGCGGTGAGTTCTGACCAGACGCTCGCCTTCGAGACGAACTGCCACATCTTCGACGGGTGCGGCTTCCCGGCACCCGGACTCCATTCGTTCAAGTTCGAGCCGCTCTTCTCGGTCGGCGGATTCGACTTCAACAAGCCGATGCTGCTCGCGCTGCTGGGCACCGTCGTCATTGTCTGGTTCTTCTGGGCCGCTTTCGGCCGGGCCAAGGTGGTCCCCGGCAAGCTGCAGATGGTCGGCGAGGCCGGTTACGACTTCGTGCGCCGCGGGCTGGTCTACGAGGCCCTCGGGAAGAAGGAGGGCGAGAAGTACGTCCCCCTCATGGTCTCGCTGTTCTTCTTCGTGTGGATCATGAACCTGTGGTCGGTCATCCCGGTCGCCCAGTTCCCGGTGACGTCGATCATCGCCTTCCCGGCCGGTCTCGCCGCCATCGTCTACGTCCTCTGGATGTATCTGACCTTCAAGAAGCACGGCTTCGTCGGCGGCTGGAAGAACATCACCGGCTACGACAAGGAGCTCGGCGCGATCCTGCCGATGATCGTCGTGATCGAGTTCTTCTCGAACGTGATCATCCGGCCCTTCACCCACGCGGTCCGGCTCTTCGCCAACATGTTCGCCGGCCACCTGCTGCTGCTGATGTTCACCATCGGCTCCTGGTACCTGCTGAACGGCATCGGGATCGCCTACGCGGGCGCGTCCTTCGTGATGACGATTCTGCTGACCGCCTTCGAGCTCTTCATCCAGGCTGTCCAGGCGTACGTCTTCGTGCTCTTGGCCTGCAACTACGTTCAGGGCGCGCTCGCCGAGCACCACTGAGCACACCTGCCTCCCAGACCATCAGACGTCCGGTGGCCAACCCCCACCGGCCCATGAAACGCAAAGGAAGAACCGGCATGTCCGCTCTCCAGACCCTCGCCGCCGACGGCATCACCGGCAACCTCGGCTCGATCGGTTACGGTCTCGCCGCCATCGGCCCCGGCGTCGGCGTCGGCATCATCTTCGGTAACGGCACCCAGGCCCTGGCCCGTCAGCCCGAGGCGGCCGGCCTGATCCGCGCCAACCAGATCATGGGCTTCGCCTTCTGTGAGGCGCTCGCGCTGATCGGTATCGTCATGGGCTTCCTTTTCAAGTCCTGAACGGACCGCTTTAACCACGACAGACGGAAGGCACTGATGTGAACGCCCTGGTACAGGTGGCGGCTGAGGAGAGTGAGAACCCCCTCATCCCGCCGATCCCGGAGCTGGTCATCGGCCTGATCGCCTTTGCCATCGTCTTCATCTTCCTCGCCAAGAAGCTCCTCCCGAACATCAACCGGGTTCTGGAGGAGCGCCGCGAGGCGATCGAGGGCGGCATGGAGAAGGCCGAGGCCACTCAGGCCGAAGCCCAGCAGGTCCTCGAGGACTACCGAGCCCAGCTCGCCGACGCCCGTCACGAGGCCGCGCGACTGCGCCAGGAGGCGCAGGAGCAGGGTGCCGCGCTCATCGCCGAGATGCGCGCGGAGGGCCAGCGGCAGCGTGAGGAGATCATCGCCGCCGGTCACTCGCAGATCGAGGCCGATCGCAAGCAGGCCGCTCAGACCCTGCGCCAGGACGTGGGCAGGCTCGCCACCGACCTGGCCGGCCGGATCGTCGGTGAGTCGCTCGAGGACGTGGCCCGGCAGAGCCGCACCATCGACCGGTTCCTCGACGAGCTCGAGGCGAAGGCGACCGATGGCTCGAAGGCCGAGGCCGGCCGATGAACGGAGCGAGCCGGGAGGCACTGGCAGCCGCGCGCGAGCGCTTCGACGCCCTGACGGACAACACCGCCGTCGACGCGACGAAGCTCGCCGATGAGCTGGCCGCCGTCACCGCGCTGCTCGACCGCGAGGTCTCGCTGCGCCGGGTCCTCACCGACCCGGCGCAGCCCGGCGAGGCCAAGGCCGAGCTGGCCGCGCGGGTGCTGGGCGGGCAGGTCGGCGGCGAGACCATCGACCTGGTCTCCGGCCTGGTCCGGTCCCGCTGGTCGCGCTCGCGCGACCTGGTGGACTCGCTCGAGGAGCTGGCCAGCGCCGCCGACCTGGTCGCGGCCGAGCGGGCCGGCACCCTCGACGACGTGGAGGACGAGCTGTTCCGGTTCGGCCGGATCGTCTCCTCCTCGTCCGAGCTGCGCGGTGCGCTCACCGACCGGCGCGCGAGCGTCTCCGCCAAGTCCGCGCTGGTCGGCGAGTTGCTCGGCGGCCGCGCCGACCAGCGGACCGAGCGGCTGGTGATCCGTCTGGTGACCCACCCGCGGGGTCGTAGCCTGGAGGCGGGTCTCGACGAGCTGTCCAAGCTGGCGGCGGCGCGCCGGGACCGTACGGTCGCGGTCGTCACCTCCGCGGTGCCGCTCAGCGACCGGCAGAAGCAGCGGCTCGGTGACGCACTGGGGAAGCTGTACGGACGGAAGATGCACCTGAACCTCGATGTGGACCCCGAGGTCCTCGGCGGGATCTCGGTGCGCATCGGCGACGAGGTCATCAACGGGACCATCGCGGACCGCCTCGAAGAGGCGACCCGGCGGATGGCCGGCTGACACAGCCACCAACTCAACAAGCATGTAAGCGGCCCGAGTTGGGCCGTAGTCAAACACTTCGGGCCCAACAAGGAGAGCAGGGAACCCAGATGGCGGAGCTCACGATCCGGCCGGAGGAGATCCGGGACGCACTGGAGAACTTTGTCCAGGCGTACAAGCCGGACGCGGCCTCGCGCGAGGAGGTCGGTACGGTCAGCGTTGCCGGCGACGGCATCGCGAAGGTCGAGGGTCTTCCCTCGACCATGGCGAACGAACTGCTGAAGTTCGAGGACGGCACCCTCGGCCTCGCCCTCAACCTCGAGGAGCGCGAGATCGGTGCGGTCGTCCTCGGCGAGTTCAGTGGCATCGAGGAGGGCCAGCAGGTGCACCGCACCGGCGAAGTCCTCTCGGTAGCCGTCGGCGAGGGCTACCTCGGCCGCGTCGTCGACCCGCTGGGCAACCCGATCGACGGCCTCGGCGAGATCGAGACCGAGGGCCGCCGCGCCCTCGAACTGCAGGCCCCCACGGTCATGGACCGCAAGTCGGTGCACGAGCCGATGGAGACCGGCTACAAGGCCGTCGACGCGATGACCCCGATCGGCCGTGGCCAGCGTCAGCTGATCATCGGCGACCGGCAGACCGGCAAGACCGCGCTGTGCGTCGACACGATCATCAACCAGCGCGACAACTGGCGCTCCGGCGACCCGAAGAAGCAGGTCCGCTGCATCTACGTCGCCATTGGCCAGAAGGGCTCCACCATCGCGTCCGTGCGCGGCGCGCTGGAGGAGGCCGGCGCCCTGGAGTACACGACGATCGTCGCCGCCCCGGCGTCCGACCCGGCGGGCTTCAAGTACCTGGCCCCCTACACCGGCTCGGCCATCGGCCAGCACTGGATGTACGAGGGCAAGCACGTCCTGATCGTCTTCGACGACCTGTCCAAGCAGGCCGACGCCTACCGCGCGGTGTCCTTGCTGCTGCGCCGCCCGCCGGGCCGTGAGGCCTACCCGGGCGACGTGTTCTACCTGCACTCCCGGCTGCTGGAGCGCTGCGCCAAGCTCTCCGAGGAGATGGGCTCCGGTTCGATGACCGGTCTGCCGATCGTCGAGACCAAGGCGAACGACGTGTCGGCGTTCATCCCGACCAACGTCATCTCCATCACCGACGGCCAGTGCTTCCTGGAGTCCGACCTGTTCAACGCCGGTCAGCGCCCGGCCCTGAACGTCGGTATCTCGGTCTCCCGCGTCGGTGGTTCCGCTCAGCACCGGGCCATGCGCCAGGTCTCCGGCCGCCTCCGGGTGGACCTCGCCCAGTACCGCGAGCTCGAGGCGTTCGCCGCCTTCGGCTCGGACCTGGACGCGGCCTCCAAGGCGTCGCTGGAGCGCGGTGCGCGCATGGTCGAGCTGCTGAAGCAGGGGCAGTACGCGCCGTTCTCCACCGAGGACGAGATCGTCTCCATCTGGGCCGGCACCACCGGCAAGATGGACGATGTCCCGGTCGAGGACATCCGCCGCTTCGAGCGGGAGCTGCTCGACTACCTCCACCGTGAGCACAAGTCGCTGCTGACCAGCATCGTCGAGGGCGGCAAGATGTCCGACGACACGATTCAGGCGCTGGGCGAGGCCGTGGACTCCTTCAAGCGGCAGTTCGAGACCTCGGGCGGCAAGCTGCTGGGCGAGGACTGAGCGCATGGGTGCCCAGCTGAGGGTCTACAAGAGGCGGATCAAGTCCGTCTCCGCGACCAAGAAGATCACCAGGGCGATGGAGATGATCGCCGCCTCGCGCGTCGTCAAGGCGCAGCGCCAGGTGGCCGCGTCGACTCCGTACGCCACCGAGCTCACCCGGGCGGTGGGCGCGGTCGCCAAGGGCTCCACCACCCAGCACGCGCTGACCACGGAGAGCGACAACCCGACCCGTGCCGCGGTCCTGCTCATCACGAGCGACCGGGGTCTCGCGGGCGGCTACTCCTCCAACGTGATCAAGGCGGCCGAGGAGCTCACCGAGCGGCTCACCCGTGAGGGCAAGGAGGTCGACGCCTACATCGTCGGCCGCAAGGGCGTGGCGTACTACTCCTTCCGTGAGCGCAAGGTCACGGAGTCGTGGGGTGGCTTCACCGACAACCCCACCTACGCGGACGCCAAGAAGATCGCGGGCCCGCTGATCGAGGCCGTCCTCAAGGACACGGCCGAGGGCGGCGTGGACGAGCTGCACATCGTCTTCACCGAGTTCGTCTCGATGCTGACGCAGACCCCGGTCCAGGACCGGCTGCTGCCGCTCAGCCTCGCGGAGAAGGCGGAGGAGCAGGAGAAGAAGGGCGAGATCCTCCCGCTCTTCGACTTCGAGCCGTCGTCCGAGGACGTCCTGGACGCCCTGCTGCCCCGGTATGTCGAGGCCCGTATCTACAACGCCCTGCTCCAGGCCGCCGCCTCCAAGCACGCGGCGACCCGGCGGGCGATGAAGTCGGCGACCGACAATGCCGAAGAGCTCATCAAGTCGCTCACGCGGCTTGCCAACGCGGCCCGCCAGGCCGACATCACCCAGGAAATCAGCGAGATCGTCGGTGGCGCGAGCGCTCTGGCCGACGCCTCCGCGGGGAGTGACTGACACTATGACCACCACTGTTGAGCCAACCGCTGTGGCCGCCGGCCGCGTCGCGCGGGTCATCGGCCCGGTCGTCGACGTGGAGTTCCCCGTCGACGCGATGCCGGAAATCTACAACGCGCTGACCGTCGAGGTCGCCGACCCGGCGCAGGAGGGTGCGAAGAAGATCCTGACCCTCGAGGTCGCCCAGCACCTGGGCGAGGGTCTGGTCCGCGCCATCTCCATGGAGCCCACCGACGGTCTGGTCCGCCAGGCCGCGGTGACCGACACCGGCGACGGCATCACGGTGCCGGTCGGCGATGTCACCAAGGGCCGGGTGTTCAACACCCTGGGCAAGATCCTCAATGAGCCCGAGGCCGAGTCCGAGGTCACCGAGCGCTGGTCCATCCACCGCAAGGCCCCGGCGTTCGACCAGCTCGAGTCCAAGACCGAGATGTTCGAGACCGGTCTGAAGGTCGTCGACCTGCTGACCCCGTACGTCAAGGGCGGCAAGATCGGTCTGTTCGGCGGCGCGGGCGTCGGCAAGACCGTCCTCATCCAGGAAATGATCATGCGTGTGGCCAAGCTGCACGAGGGCGTTTCCGTGTTCGCCGGTGTCGGCGAGCGCACCCGTGAGGGCAACGACCTGATCGAGGAGATGGCCGAGTCCGGCGTGCTCCCGCAGACCGCGCTGGTCTTCGGCCAGATGGACGAGCCCCCGGGCACCCGTCTGCGCGTCGCCCTGGCCGGTCTGACCATGGCGGAGTACTTCCGCGATGTGCAGAAGCAGGACGTGCTGTTCTTCATCGACAACATCTTCCGCTTCACCCAGGCCGGTTCCGAGGTCTCGACCCTGCTCGGCCGGATGCCCTCCGCGGTGGGCTACCAGCCGAACCTGGCCGACGAGATGGGCATCCTCCAGGAGCGCATCACCTCGACCCGCGGTCACTCGATCACCTCGATGCAGGCGATCTACGTCCCCGCGGACGACCTGACCGACCCGGCCCCGGCGACCACCTTCGCGCACCTCGACGCGACCACGGTGCTCTCCCGGCCGATCTCGGAGAAGGGCATCTACCCGGCGGTGGACCCGCTGGACTCGACGTCCCGGATCCTGGACCCGCGCTACATCTCGCAGGACCACTACGACTGCGCCTCGCGCGTGAAGTCGATCCTGCAGAAGTACAAGGACCTCCAGGACATCATCAACATCCTGGGCATCGACGAGCTCGGCGAGGAGGACAAGCTCACCGTCTTCCGCGCCCGCCGTATCGAGCGCTTCCTGTCGCAGAACACCCATGCGGCGAAGCAGTTCACCGGTCTCGACGGATCGGACGTGCCGCTGGACGAGTCCATCGCCGCGTTCAACGCGATCGCCGACGGTGAGTTCGACCACTTCCCCGAGCAGGCGTTCTTCATGTGCGGTGGCCTGGACGACCTCAAGGCCAAGGCCAAGGAGCTGGGCGTCTCCTGAGCCCGGTAGCTCCGCGAGAGGGGTGGGCCCGGTCCCGCCCCTCTCCGTACGCCCGTTATTCTTTGACGAAAGCCCTGCCCGACCCGGCGGGGAGAGACCCGAGGAGCCACGTTGGCTGCTGAGCTGCACGTCGAGATGGTCGCGGCGGACCGTAGTGTCTGGTCCGGTGCGGCCACCCTGGTCATCGCGCGCACCACATCGGGTGACATCGGCGTCATGCCCGGCCACCAGCCGCTGCTCGGTGTGCTGGAGTCCGGCCCGGTGACCATCCGTTCGGTCGACGGCGGAACGGTCGTGGCCGCGGTGCACGGTGGGTTCATCTCGTTCTCGGACGACAAGCTCTCACTGCTGGCCGAAGTCGCGGAGCTGTCCGATGAAATCGATGTGAAGCGCGCGGAGCGGGCGCTGGAGCGTGCCAAGTCGGAGGCGGACGCCGCCGCCGAGCGGCGCGCCGACGTCCGGCTGCGCGCGGTGGCGGGAGCGCACTGAGCCTGTCACGTACGGTCGGAAAACCTCAGCCGCGGACCTCGCTGGAGCTCCCCTTCAGCGGTCCGCGGCTGAGGCGATGCAGGTGCGGTTTTTCCGGATGACGCGAGGAGGTCGGTGAAGATGGTCCTCGCTCTGCTTGTGGGCGGCGTGGTCGTCGCGCTGGTGGTGGTGGGACTCTTCGTCTTCGGTCTCCGGCGGCGGCTGATCCAGCGGTCCGGCGGAACCTTCGACTGTTCACTGCGCTGGGATCCACCGCCAAGCGAATCCGAGCCCAGCGGCAAGGGCTGGGTGTACGGCGTCGCCCGCTACAACGGTGACCGCGTCGAGTGGTTCCGGGTCTTCTCCTACGCGCCGAGGCCCCGGCGGATGCTGGAGCGCGCCTCGATCGAGGTGCTGGAGCGGCGCACCCCCAAGGGCGAGGAGGAGCTGGCGCTGCTCTCCGACGCGGTGGTGCTCGCCTGCCGGCACGGCGGCACCCGGCTGGAGCTGGCCATGAGCGATGACGCCCTGACCGGCTTTCTGGCCTGGCTGGAGGCCGCGCCCCCCGGCCAGCGCGTCAACGTGGCCTGAGCGAGTCGGAGGAAGTCCGCTGCGGTTCGGGCAGCGCCCCGAAGGGGCGCGGGGCTGTATCGATGTGCGGCTCCACCGCGTGGGCGCGACCAGCCACGACGGCGCCGCGGTCGGCCGACGACACATCGCGGCACTCCCCGCGGAGCGCTCAGCGCACGCCCAGTTCCTGGGCCAGCACCGCGGCCTGGACCCGGCTGCGCAGCTCCAGTTTGTTCAGCAGCCGGCTGACATGCGTCTTCACCGTCGCCTCCGCCATGGTGAGCCGCTCCGCGATCTGCGCGTTCGACAGCCCCTGCCCCAGACAGGCCAGC
>NZ_JAAAYH010000740.1:0-2377 GCF_018035285.1 Streptomyces sp. MK37H
GTACCGAGCCGAGGGCGATCAGCCACGGTACGACGGCCTCGAAGGCGGAGGACGGGGTGCCCAGCAGCAGGGCGGCCCCGACTGCACCGCCCAGTGCCGCGATGGCGGCGAGCCGGAGGAGGCGGTCGCGCTGGCCGCGGAGTTCGACGCGGGATCCGGCCGCGGTGCCGACGGTGTTGGAGAACAGCGCCACCGTGTTGGTCACATTCGCGGCCACCGGCGGCAGTCCTACCGCCAGCAGCGCCGGATAGCTGAACAGCGAGGCCAGCCCCGCGATCGAACCAGCGAGCCCGGAGGCCACACCGGCCGACACCAGCAGCGCCGCGGAGCCGATGCCCATCCGTTCCCCACCCTGTGCCTGTGCCCTGTGCGCCGCTTCGGCGGCGCCGCTTCATCCTCCAGGGAGAGCTGTCTTCCATGCAAGACGGTGTTCATGTATATGGACAGCGGAGGCACAGGGTGCTTATGCGCGTGTTACCAGGTCAGGGCGGTCTGCGCGTCCGTCTGCCAGTACGTGACCTGCGCCGCGCTGTCGACGTAGACCGAGCCGCCGGGCAGTTCGACCGGCTTGGGGTCCTCGCTGCCGTCGATGAAGACCTCGAGCGAGTCGACCTTGCCGCCCTCGTCACCCGAGCCGTCCGCCGCGGAGGTGGTGATGCCCGCGTAGGCGCTCTCGCCCGGGGCGAGCATGACCACGGCCTGCGGCTTGCTGTCCTCGTTCACCGGGGTGGCGGCCTGCGCGTCGGCGCCGAACTTCAGACCCGGGTAGCCGACCAGCTTGCAGTCCACGCCGGCCTTGTTGGTCGCCTTGAGCAGCATGTGGTTGACGGGGCTCTTGACGTTCTGGACGGTGATGGCCGTCTTGTTGATGTCGCAGTCGCCGACCGGCTCGGACTCGGAGCCGCCCCCGGACTTCTGGACCTGCGACTTCGCGTCCTTGACGCCCGCGGCGCCCTCCTTGCCGCCCTGGTTCCCCTTGCCGGCCTGGTTCTCCTTGCCGGCCTCAGCCTTGCCCGCGCCCTGTTCGTCCGTGGAGGACGAGGGGGCCGTGGCCGACGAGTTCGCCTTGCCCGCGTTGTCGGAGCCTCCGTCTCCGCCCCCGCCGCACGCAGCGGTCACGCTCAGAGCGGCAGCGGCCACGATGGAGGCCGCGATCGTACGGACGGTGCGGCCGCGGCGGTAAGCGGTGACGTTCATGGCGGGGTCCCCCAATGGGTCGGCGGTCCGGCCGGTGTTCCGCACCGGCCCTCGGTACGGCTATGAGCCTTCCGTGGTCCGCTGGCGTATCACTGCCGTCCCGACACCGTTCCGCTAACGCGCCGCTAACGGAACTTCCCCGTCCACACCGGCCCGTTCGCCCTCGCGCGCCACCGCGGCGCACGTCACCGTTCCGCCACGTCCTGGGCCGCATGGTCCGCCGAGGCCCCGGCCGACCTAATGTAGGTCTCCGGTAGGGCCGTTCGAGACGCGAAAAAACAGCGCGGGAGAGGCGCGGGAGAGGGGATCGGCGATGCCGCTGGCCACCGGGGATCCGGAATCCATAGGCGGCTACGCCCTGCTCGACCGGCTCGGGGCGGGCGGCATGGGCGTCGTCTATCTCGGGCGTGCGGCCTCGGGGCGGCAGGTCGCGATCAAGCTGGTCCATGAGCAGTACGCGCAGGACGAGGAGTTCCGCACCCGCTTCCGGCAGGAGGTCGCGGCGGCGCGCCGGGTGAGCGGGGCGTTCACCGCCCCCGTCGTGGACGCCGATCCGGAGGCCGACCGGCCGTGGATGGCCACCCTGTACGTACCGGGGCAGACCCTCTCCGAGGTGGTACGGAGGAACGGCCCCTTGAGCGGGCGGGAGTTGCGGACGCTCGGCCTCGGGCTGGTCGAGGCGCTGCGCGACATCCACCGGGCCGGGGTGGTGCACCGGGACCTGAAACCCGCCAACATCCTGATGGCCGAGGACGGTCCGCGCGTCATCGACTTCGGCATCTCCCGCGCCGTCGACAGCCAGACGCTCACCGTCACCATCGGGCGGGTGCTCGGGACCCCGCCGTTCATGTCGCCGGAGCAGCTGCGCAGCCCTCGGGACGTCACGGGGGCGTCGGACGTCTTCTCGCTGGGCTCGCTGCTGGTGTACGCGGCGCGGGGCAGCAGTCCGTTCGAGTCCGACAGCCCCTATCTGTCGGGCTACCAGGTGATGTACGAGCATCCGACGCTGGAGGGGGTCCCGGAACCGCTGCGGCCCGTCGCCGAACGCTGTCTGGCCAAGGAGCCGGAGGCCCGGCCGGAGCTGGACGAGCTGCATCGCATGCTGCGCGAGCTGTCGGATTTCCCGGCGGCTTCCCCGTCGGCGGCCGACAGCTCCGCAACGGCCCACGGGCCCGGGCCG
>NZ_JAAAYH010000741.1:0-2355 GCF_018035285.1 Streptomyces sp. MK37H
TCCTGAACCGGTGGCGGCGGGCCCGCTAAGCGGATCGGCGGAGGTGGGCCGCGGTTCGGACGCGCCCCGAAGGGGCGCGGGGCTGTGTCGATGTGCGGCTCCGCTGCGGCTGTCGGGGCACTTCCTGCGGACCGCTCAGGGCCTGTCCGGGCGCTCACAGGTTCCGCACGCCCCGGGGAGCTGGAATGATCGCGGGCAGTGTGTTCACGGTCGTTAACCGGGAGGGTGCGTGATGAGTGAGCAGCGGTACGGGGAGTGGGTCGCGGTCCGCAGGGACGGCTTCGTGGCCGAGCTGGTGCTGGACCGGCCCAAGGCCATGAACGCCGTCTCGTCGGAGATGGCGCGCTCCATCGCGGCGGCCTGCGCGGCGCTGGCCGAGGACCGTGACGTCCGGGCCGTGGTGCTGACCTCGACCCATGAGCGGGCCTTCTGCGTGGGCGCCGACCTCAAGGAGCGCAACTCGCTCACCGACGCCGAGATGATGCGGCACCGGCCGGTCTCCCGCGCCGCCTACACCGGGGTGCTGGAGCTGCCGATGCCCGCCATCGCGGCGGTGCACGGCTATGCGCTGGGCGGCGGCTTCGAGCTGGCCCTGTCGTGCGACGTGATCGTGGCCGACCCCACCGCCGTGGTGGGGCTGCCCGAGGTGTCGGTCGGGGTGATCCCGGGCGGCGGCGGCACCCAGCTGCTGCCGCGCCGGGTGGGCGCCGCGCGCGCCGCCGAGCTGATCTTCTCCGCGCGCCGGGTGGCCGCCGCGGAGGCCCATGCGCTGGGCCTGGTGGACCGGCTGACGGCGGAGGGCGAGGACCGGACCGAGGCGCTGGAGCTGGCCCGGGGCATCGCCGCCAACTCCCCGGTCGGCGTGCGGGCCGCCAAGAAGGCGCTGCGGCTGGGGCAGGGGCTGGATCTGCGGGCCGGTCTTGAGGTCGAGGACGCGGCGTGGCGGACGGTGGCCTTCTCCGGGGACCGCGCGGAGGGTGTGGCCGCGTTCAACGAGAAGCGTCCGGCGAACTGGCCTGGGGAGTAGCGGACCGGGACCGGGGGAGTCCCGGACCCCGATCGGGGGAGTAGCGACCCCGGAGCGGGGAAGTTGACCGGATCCGGGGAGTGGCCCCGGCCCGGGGGGAGTGAAGCGGCCACCGGGGGTGACCGTTCGCTCGGATACCCGGGGTGAACGGCCCGCAGCGGATTGTTCTCGACGTTCTTACGCTGGAGAGCAGAGCGAACGATGCATGGCCGTGAGGAATGCGAGGCCGTCGTGACGGACAACGGGGAGATCGGCGGGCGGCCCGGCGGGGTCGACGGACGATTGCGGGCCGTCGTGCGGCTCGCTCAGGAGATGGCGGCGGCGCACGCCCCGCAGGAGTCGACGGTCGCGGCGGCCGAGGCGGCCCGCCGGGCCCTCGGTGGCAGCTTCGCGGCGATCTCCATGTGGGAGCGCGAGCGGGGGCGGCTGCGGGTCCTGGTGAACGTGGGCGAGCTGATGGCGGGCGAGGAGCGGCTGCCGGAGGACGAGTCGTACCCGGTGCACGACTTCCCGGAGATCGCCGAATTCGTGCATGAGCACTGGGCGGCGGGCGGGGAGCCGCACGCCTGGGTCGAGACGGCCGAAGGCGTGGGCACCGGCGTCGGCTCGGCCCCGCCCAGCGGCAGCTGGGGGAGGGTGGCCGCGCTGCGGCGGCGCGGCCGAGGCAGCTGTGTGGTGGCCCCGATCGTGCTGCACGGGCGGGCGTGGGGCGAGCTGTACGTGGCCCGGGCGGCCGGGCGACCCGTCTTCGACCGCGACGACGCCGACTTCGCGACCGTGCTGGCCTCGGTGACCGCCGCCGGGCTGGCCCAGACCGAGCGCCTCGAGGAGGCCCGCCGCCTAGCCTTCACCGATCCGCTGACGGGCCTCGGCAACCGGCGGGCGGTGGACATACGACTGGACGAGGCGCTGGAGGCGTACCACGCGGACGGCACGGTGGTGAGCCTGGTGGTCTGCGACCTCAACGGCCTCAAGCGGGTGAACGACACGCTCGGCCATGCGGTCGGCGATCGCTTGCTGGAACGGTTCGGCTCATTGCTGTCCATATGCGGTGCGATGCTGCCCGGGGCGCTGGTGGCCCGGCTGGGCGGCGATGAGTTCTGCCTGCTGGGGGTCGGGCCCTCGGCGGACGAAGTGGTCCGGGTGGCCGACGAGCTGTGCCGGCGGGCGGCGGAGCTGGAACTGGGCGAGGGCGTGGCCTGCGGGATCGCCTCCACGGGCGATCCGATCGGCCCCGTGCCGTCGGCCCGCCGCCTCTTCCGCCTGGCGGACGCGGCCCAGTACCGGGCGAAGGCGGCGCGCTCGCCGAAGCCGGTTGTGGCGGGCCG
>NZ_JAAAYH010000742.1:0-2349 GCF_018035285.1 Streptomyces sp. MK37H
CCGCGTCGGAACGCCGACGCCGCCACGCCGAGCGCAGTGACCGCAGCCCCTGCGCCGTGCAGAGCACCCTCACCGACCGCACCAGCTTCTCCGACCGCACCAGGTCACGCGCATCCATACTGATCAGCCTGCCATTGCCGACGCCCGGCAGGTACATGGTTCAACTGCCGTTCACCTGTGGTCCTCGCACATGATCCCGCCCTGTGATGTGGAGTGGCGCCCCTGGTGCGGGAGTCGATCACGTGGCATCGTCCTGACCGGACGCATACGAGGCGGATGTGCCACTCACGGACACATCCGACGCGGACAGCCCGGGAGCCGACACCCATGACCACCGCAGCCCACTCCGACCACCGGCCGCACCCCCTGTGGCAGCCCGGCGCGGACCGGATCGCCCGGTCCCGGCTGACCACCTTCCACGCCTGGGCGGCCGAGCGTCACGGCGCGCCCGCGCCCGTCCCGGACGACCCGACCGCGGGCTACGCCGCGTTGCACCGCTGGTCGGTGGCGGAGCTGGAGACCTTCTGGCGGGCGGTCGCCGAATGGTTCGAGGTGCGCTTCGCCACCCCGTACGAGCGGGTGCTCGCCGACGCCACCATGCCCGGCGCCCGCTGGTTCCCCGGCGCCACCCTCAACTACGCCGAGCACGCCCTGCGCGCCGCAGAGGACCCCGCCCGCGCCGACGACCCGGCGCTGCTGCACGTCGACGAGGTCCACGCCCCGCGCCCGGTCAGCTGGGCCGAGCTGCGCGGCCAGGTCGGCGCGGTCGCCGCCGAGCTGCGCCGCCTCGGCGTCCGCCCGGGCGACCGGGTCAGCGGCTACGTCCCCAACATCCCCCAGGCCACCGTGGCCCTCTTGGCCGCTGCCGCCGTCGGCGCCGTATGGACCTCCTGCGCCCCCGACTTCGGCGCCCGCAGCGTCCTGGACCGCTTCCAGCAGGTCGAACCGGTGGTGCTCTTCACCGTCGACGGCTACCGCTACGGCGGAAAGACCCATGACCGCACCGCCACCGTGACCGAGCTGCGCGCCGAGCTGCCCAGCCTGCGCGCCGTGGTCCACATCCCGCTGCTGGGCACGCCCGTCCCCGAATCCACGCTGGTGTGGGACGACATCGTCCGCGAACCGGCGGAACCGGTCTTCGAACAGCTCCCCTTCGACCACCCCCTGTGGGTGCTCTACTCCTCCGGCACCACCGGCCTGCCCAAGGCGATCGTCCAGTCCCAGGGCGGCATCCTGCTCGAACACCTCAAGCAGCTCGGCCTCCACTGCGACCTCGGCCCCGACGACCGCTTCTTCTGGTACACCTCCACCGGCTGGATGATGTGGAACTTCCTGGTGTCCGGGCTACTGGTCGGCGCCACCGTCGTCCTCTACGACGGCAGTCCCGGCTACCCGGACACCGCCGCCCAGTGGCGCGTCGCCGAACGCACCGGCACCACGCTCTACGGCACCTCCGCCGCGTACGTCATGGCCTGCCGCAAGGCCGACGTCCACCCGGGCCGCGACTTCGACCTCTCCACCGTCAAATGCGTCGCCACCACCGGCTCCCCCCTGCCGCCCGACGGCTTCCGGTGGATCCACGACGAGGTGGCCGAGGACATGTGGATCGCCTCCGTCAGCGGTGGCACCGACGTGTGCAGCTGCTTCGCGGGCGCCGTGCCCACCCTCCCCGTCTACATCGGCGAGCTCCAGGCCCCCGGCCTCGGCACCGACCTCCAGGCGTGGGACCCGCGGGGCGAACCGGTGGTCGACGAGGTCGGCGAGCTGATCGTGGCCCGCCCCATGCCGTCGATGCCGGTCCGCTTCTGGAACGACCCCGACGGCATCCGCTACCGCGACAGCTACTTCGAGATGTTCCCCGGCGCCTGGCGCCACGGCGACTGGATCACGCTGACCTCCCGCGGCACCGTGATTATCCACGGCCGCTCCGACTCCACCCTCAACCGCCAGGGCGTCCGGATGGGCTCCGCCGACATCTACGAGGCGGTCGAACGCCTCCCCGAGATCCGCGAATCCCTCGTCATCGGCGTCGAACAACCCGACGGCGGCTACTGGATGCCCCTCTTCGTCCACCTGGCCCCCGGCGCCACCCTGAACGAAGAACTCCTGACCCGCATCAAAACCACCATCCGCACCCAGCTCTCCCCCCGCCACGTCCCCGACGAAATCATCCAGGTCCCCGGCGTCCCCCACACCCTCACCGGCAAACGCATCGAGGTCCCGGTCAAGCGCCTCCTCCAGGGCACGTCCCTGGACAAGGCGGTCAACCCGGGCTCGGTGGATGATGTGGAACTGCTGCGGTACTACGAGCGCCTGGCTCGGGAGAGGGGCGGGGCGGGGGCTTAAGCC
>NZ_JAAAYH010000743.1:0-2332 GCF_018035285.1 Streptomyces sp. MK37H
CAGCCGCAATACAGTGATCGTGTGAGCGATGAGACGACGACGAAGCCGTCCTCGAACGGCGTCGGCCAGCGCGTGGTGATCGTCGGCGCGGGCATGGCGGGGGTGCAAACCGCCGTCGCGCTGCGCGAACACGGCTGGACCGGGGAAATCGTCCTGCTGGGCGCGGAGCCCCACCAGCCCTACGACCGGCCCCCGCTGTCCAAGGCCGTACTGCTCGGAAAGGCCGAGGGCTCGACACTCGACGTGGACTTCGCCGGCCTCGGCATCGGCCTGCGGCTCGGCGTCCAGGTGACCGGCCTGCGCCCGGACAAGCGGCTCGTCGAGACCGCGACCGGCCAGCTCCCGTACGACGTCCTGGTGATCGCCACCGGCGCCGAGCCGATCCCGCTGCCGGGCAGCGAAGGAGAGCCCGGCGTCCATCTGCTGCGCACCCTGGACGACGCCGAGCGGCTGCGCCCGGTGCTCGCCCGGCAGCGCGAGATCGCGGTCGTGGGGGCGGGCTGGATCGGCGCGGAGTTCGCCACCGCGGCACGCGAGGCGGGCTGCGCCGTGACCGTCGTCGAGGCCGCGGACCGGCCGCTGGCGGGCGCGCTCCCGGCCGAGGTCGCGGCCCCCATGGCGGCCTGGTACGAGGACTACGGCGCCCGGCTGGTCACGGGCGCCCGAGTGGCCTCCGTCGACGAGAGCGGGCTGCTGCTCGGCGACGGCACCCGGCTGCGTGCGGGCGCGGTGGTCGTCGGGATCGGGGCCCGGCCGACCACGGACTGGCTGGCGGGCTCGGGCGTGGAACTGGCCGAGGACCGCTCCGTCGCCGCCGACGACCGGCTGCGCACCTCCGTGCCGGACGTCTACGCGGTCGGCGACTGCGCCTCCTTCCCGTCCGCCCGCTACGGGACGCGACTGCTGGTGCACCACTGGGACAACGCGCTCCAGGGGCCGCGCACCGTCGCCGCCAACGTGGTGGGGAGCCGGACGGCCGCCCACTTCCCCGGTGTGGTCTACGACCCGGTGCCGTACTTCTGGTCCGAGCAGTTCGGGCGCTTCGTGCAGTACGCCGGGCACCACTCGGGGGCCGACGAGCTGGTCTGGCGCGGCGATCCGGCCGGTGCCGCCTGGTCGGTGTGCTGGCTGCGCGAGGGCGCCCTGGTCGCCCTGCTGGCCGTCGGCCGTCCGCGCGATCTGGCCCAGGGGCGCAAGCTGATCGAGCGCGGCGCCCGGCTGGACCGGATGCGGGCCGAGGACCCCTCGGTGCCGCTGAAGTCGGCCGTCCTCTGACCGGCGGGCCGACCGCCGGTCGGCCGTCGGCCGGGGCGTCCGGGGCGGGGCGGACGGCCCGCGCGGCGGACGCCCGGCTACCCACTGTCAGTCCCAGATGGCAGGCTTGTTCCGTGACCGAGATTGACGCAAAGATCGATGCTCTCGTCCCCGCCTGGCTCACCCTCCCCGACGTCGCCGAACGACTGGGGGTCGAGGTGACGCGCGTCCGGCAGCTGGTCAAGGAGGGCCAGCTGATCGCCGTGCGCCGTGGCGAGAACAGGGTCCTTCAGGTGCCCGAGGAGTTCATCGGTGACGGAAAGGTCGTCAAGGGCCTCGTGGGGACCTTGACGCTTCTGAAGGACGACGGCTTCAGCGACGAAGAGATGCTGGAGTGGCTCTTCACCCCCGACCCGAGCCTGCCCGGCACCCCGGCACGGGCGCTGAGCGAGAATCGCGGCACGGAGGTGAAGCGGCGCGCTCAGGCCCTCGCCGTCTGACGCCCTCGCCGTCACCGCCCAGCCTTCCGTGGCTTTCCGTACGGGGCTCGTACACAGCCCGTACGGGGCCTGTACAGGGCTGGTCGTTTTCGCGCAGGCATCGCGCTTTCGCCGTCGTTATCGCACCCGATCGCACCTGATCACACCTGGCGTACGGGCCGGGCTCCGCTTCCGGCCCGTACGCCGCCCGACCCTCCGGGGGAATCCATGTCCACCACCGCCACCGCCACCGCCACCGCTCGCGAGCGGCTGGCCGACGCCCGCCTCTATCTGTGCACCGACGCCCGGAAGCGCCAAGGCGATCTGCCGGAGTTCCTGGACGCCGTCCTGGGGGCGGGGGTGGACATCGTCCAGCTGCGGGAGAAGGAGATGGAGGCGGCCGAGGAACTGGAGCACCTCCAGGTCTTCGCGGACGCCTGCCGCCGGCACGGCAAGCTGCTGGCCGTCAACGACCGGGCCGATGTCGCGCATGCCATCGGCTCGGATGTGCTCCATCTGGGCCAGGGCGATCTGCCGGTGCCCGCGGCGCGCGCGATCCTCGGCCAGGACGCGCTGATCGGGCGCTCCACCCATGCGGA
>NZ_JAAAYH010000744.1:0-2325 GCF_018035285.1 Streptomyces sp. MK37H
CCCAGACCCCGGGGTCCAGGGGCGAGGCCTCTCCACGCGGCGGACACCCCGTAATCCCCGGCCTGAGCGGGGGCTGAACCCGGCCTGAGCGGGCGGGGAGGGACGGCCCATGAGCGAGCCGCCCTCCCCAGCCCCCTACGTCAGCTCTCGAGACTCATGTACAGACGAGTCCCTCGCGGCTGGAAACCGACGCGTTCGTAGACACGGCGGGAACCCTCACCCGAGTACTCCAGCCAGACCGACCGGGCTCCCCGGGCGAACATCGTCCCGGTCAGCGCGGCGGTGACCGCGGCGGCGATTCCCCGGCCGCGGAAGGCGGGCCGGGTGCCCACGCCCGCCAGTTCGGCGGTGCCCACGGCGGGAGCCGAGCAGGTGGCCCCACCGGCGCAGCCCCCGTCGGGTGCCCGGACGAACCGGATCGCGCCGCCGTCCTCCTGGACGCGGCGCAGCCGGGCCGCCCCCTCCTCGGACGCGGCGAACTCACCTGCGAACGCCTCGGACAGCGCGGCGTCGATCGCCCGGTAGTCCTCGTCCGTGGCCGGAACCGCCACCGGAACGGCCGCCGTGTCCCGCGGAACGGCGAGCCGTTCCGGAGTGCACACCAGATACGCGTGCGTGGCCTCCACACCGAACCCCGCCCCCCGCAGCGCGGGCTCCACCTCGGGCGCGGCGTCCGGTGCGAACTCGAGCCGGGGCTTGAGTTCACGTACCCGGAACGCCTCGATCAGCTCCATGACGTCGCGGGCGGTGGGCCGGGCACCGGGAAGGGGGGTCGCGTAGTTGATGTACGGGCTGGTGGTGCCGGGATCGAACCCCGCCACAAAGCCCCCGACCTCGACAAGCACGGGGCGGCGGCGGAGGTTGGCTACGGCGAAACTCTGGACGTCAGTGCCCATGGTGAAGTGACCTCACGGATCAACGCGGCGGAAGGCGCCGCGGAAGGAAGCGGTGTACGGATATGTGGGGCCGCCGTGAGGAGACGGGTTGTTGGCACCGATCGCTCAGTGCCGACGGCGGCCGCTGGGGGACGCCGAGTCCATGGGCTTCAGTCCTTTGATGACAGTTGGTGAATCGCCACGCGGAACATAGCGCACGGCGTGGCCGGGTGACACATGGTTTTCGCGAGGCGGCGCGAAGGGCTGCCCACCGCTTGACAGGGCCTCAGTCGCCCGGGCACCCCCACCGAACCCGTCCGGAGGATTGACGCGGACACACCACGACTCTACCGTCTCGTCACATCTCGGCGTTCACAAAGAAACACCAACTTCATATACATGGACTGCGGTCCATACCAACCCCCCACGGGAAGGCAATTCCCATGCGCATCCGTACGCTGCTCACCGCGCTGGCGACCGTGACCACCGCCATCGGTGGCCTGGCCCTCGCGGGCCCCGCCGGCGCCTCCCCCGCGGCCGCCTTCGCCGACCCGTCGAAGGCGCTGGGCGGCAACTTCGACCTCTCGGTATGGCAACTCCAGGAGCCGGTCGGCTCCCCGGGCAAGCCGACGACCATCCCCTCGTCCCGGCTCCAGGGGGCGAGCGGATTCCAGGACGACTACTTCTACACCGACAAGCGCGACGGGGCGATGACGTTCTGGGCGCCCGAAAAGGGCGTCACCACCCCGAACTCCAACTACGCCCGCTCCGAGCTGCGGGAGATGAACCGCAACGGCGGCGCCGCGGACTGGTCGCTCGGCGGCTCGCACAAGCTGCGGGCGACGCTGCGCGTGGTGTCGGTGACGAAGAACGTCTGCGTCGGCCAGATCCACCTCGGCTCGGGCGGCTCCTCCACGAAGCCGCTGGTGGAGCTGTACTACCGCGCCAACGGCGACATCGTCCTCGGCACCGAGAACTCCCCCGACGGCGGCCAGACGCTGCACAACGTGGGCCATGTGTCGGTCGGCAAGACATGGAACTACACGATCGGCGTCTCCGGCGGCGACACCATCGACCTGACGGTCAACGGCAGCACGACACACTACGACATCCCGTCGTCCTTCTTCCCGTACAAGCAGTACTTCAAGGCGGGCTCGTACAACCAGTCGTCCTCCGACAGCACGACAAACGGAGCACGTGTCGGCTTCTACGGGCTGACCGTCTCCCACGGCTGAGCCCCCGAGGCCCGGCGGCCAAGGCGGCCGCCGGGCCCTGTCGCCGCTAGGGCCCTTCTGACGGATCTCCGCGGCGTCGCGGCGCCCTGCACGCACTCTCGGCGCACCGCGCGAAACCCCAAGTAGCTCCGCTACGAGGGCTTCCCCGCGGCACGCCGAGAGCACGCACCGGACGCCGCTCCTTCCTCCACGGAGATCCGCCAGAAGGACCCTAG
>NZ_JAAAYH010000745.1:0-2320 GCF_018035285.1 Streptomyces sp. MK37H
ACCCCCGCGTGCTCCGCGCAGTCGCCGATCGCGAACACCCGCGGATCACTCGTCCGCAGCTCGTCGTCGATCACGACCCCCCGCGCCACCTCCAGCCCAGCGGCCCGCGCCAGCCCGACCCGTGGCCGGACCCCGCACGCCAGCACGACCAGGTCCGCCTCCAGGGCGTATCCGTCGGCCAGTTCGACGCCGCTCACCGCGCGCCCGCCGTCCACCGCGCGCCCGCCGTCCACCGCGCGCCCGCCGTCCACCGCGCGCCCGCCGCTCACCGCGCGCGTGCGCAGGCCGCGTACGCGGCACTCCGTGTGGACCTCCACGCCCAGCGCCGCCATATGCCGCCGCAGCACCCCTGACGCGCCCGGGTCCAGCTGGCGCTCCATCAGGTGCTCGCCCTGCTGAGCCAGGACCACCTGGGCACCGCGCTGGGCCAGTGCACGCGCGGCGGAGACGCCGAGGAGTCCGCCGCCGATGACGACGGCCCGCGCCCCGGGGCGTACGGCCGCGCCGAGGGCCAGGCAGTCGTCCATGGTGCGGAAGGCGTGGACGCCGTCCGGAAGCTCGTGGCCGTCCGGTTCGAACAGGCCGCGCAGCGGCGGCAGCACCGGGTTGGAGCCGGTGGCCAGCACCAGCGCGTCGTACGGCACGCGGCGGCCGTCGTCGCACACCACCTCCGCCGTGGGGCGGTCGACGCGGACCACCCGCACCCCGCTGAGCCGCCGCACTCCGGCGGCGGGGGCGGGAAGCGCGATGACCTCCGGCGCGTACCGCCCGGCGAGCACCTCGGCGAGCAGCACCCGATTGTACGCGGGGTGCGGCTCCTCGCCGATGATCGTGACCTCGACGGCGAGCGAGCCCGGGCCCGCGCCCCGCGCGGCCAGTTGCTGCGCCAGCCTCGTGCCCGCCATGCCGCCGCCGACGATCACCACCCGGCGGCGGGGCGGGCTCGTCGGCTCCCTGTACGACTCCATGCCAGGAAGCCTGCGGGGTGCCTGTTACCCAGCCGCATCCTCGCCGTTTCCCGTAGGCAACGCTGCCCTCAGCGCGCCCCCTCAGCCGCTGTGAGCGGCCCCCAGCCGGATGGGGAGCCGCTGGGGGCTGTTGCCGACGAAGCTGGGGTGGGGGACCAGGGCCTCGTCCGGGACCGCCAGATCCAGCGCGGGGAAGCGGGTGAAGAGGGCCTCGAGGGCGATCACGGCCTCCATACGGGCCAGCGGGGCGCCCAGGCAGAAGTGGGCGCCGTGGCCGAAGGACAGATGGCGCGCCCCCCGGGTGACGTCGAAGCGGCCGGCGTCCGGGCCGTACGCCCGCTCGTCGCGCCCGGCGGCGGTGTACGAGATGAGCACGGGCGCGCCCTTCGGGATGACCGCGTCCCCGACCGGGAGGTCCCTCGTGGCGTAGCGGAACGGGAAGAAGGACACCGGACTGTCGTACCGCAGCGTCTCCTCGACCACATCGCCCCAGCTCGCGGCCCCGGACCGGACCAGCTCCAGCTGATCGCGGTGGTTGCACAGCGCCCGCACCGCGTTGGTGATCAGATTGAGCGTGGTCTCGTGCCCGGCGATGATCGTCAGCATCAGCGTGCCGATCAGCTCCTCCTCGCTGAGCCGGTCGCCGTCCTCCTCACGCACCGCGATCAGCGCGCTGGTCAGATCGTCCCCGGGGTCCTGCAGCCGGGCCGCCGCCACCTGGCCGAGGATCGCCACCATCTCGCGGTTGGCCGCCGGGACCCGCTCGGGCGCGGTCTGGGTGGAGACGATCTCGTTGGACAGCTCGTGCAGCCGGTCCTGGTAGTGGTCGTCCACGCCCAGCAGCCGGCAGATCACGCTCATCGGCAGCGGCAGCGCGAAGTGGCGGCGCAGATCGGCCACCCCGTCCGGATCCGCCGCGGCGGCCTCGCCCAGCCGCTCCAGCAGCGTGCCGGTCAGTTCGTGGACCACCGGGCGCAGCGCCTCCACCCGGCGCGGGGTGAACGCCCGGGTCACCAGGGACCGCAGCCGCTTGTGGTCCTCGCCATCCGCGGTGATCATGCCGCGCACGGTGGCGAAGGTCCGCATCGGCCAGCCGGGCGGGAGCTCGTCGTTCCGCAGCGCGGCGAAGTGGCAGGCGTTCTTGGCCACGTCGGGGTGGGTGACGAAGTCCTTCAGCTCCTCGTGCCGGGTGATGGCGTACGCCGGTACGTCACCGGGCAGCAGGACCGGGACCGCGGCCCCGCGGGCGCGCAGCTCTTCGTTCACCGCGTGCTGGCGCGCCCCGGTGGGGTCCAGGCGGTGCGGTGCGGCGGGGTCGGCGTGCGACACGGGGCATCGGCCGTCGGTCATCT
>NZ_JAAAYH010000746.1:0-2316 GCF_018035285.1 Streptomyces sp. MK37H
TGGCGGTGCTGCTGGGGATTGCCAAGGCCGGGGCGGGGTTTGTGCCGGTGGATCCGGCGTATCCGGCGGAGCGGATCGGGTGGATGGTCGAGGACTCGGCGCCTGCGCTGGTTCTCTGCTCCGAGGGGACCCGGAGGCTGGTCCCGGCCGGGGTGGAGTGCTTGGTATGGGATCCGTCGGATGTGGTGGCGGAGCCCGCGCCCGCGATTTCGGTGGATGTCGATGATGTGGCGTATGTGATCTATACGTCGGGCTCGACGGGCCGTCCCAAGGGCGTGGCGGTGACGCATCGCGGTATCGGGAACCTCGTCAGCGCGCAGATCGACCGGTTCGACGTGGGCGCTGATGCGCGGGTGTTGCAGCTGGCGTCGCTGAGTTTCGACGCTTCGGTGTGGGAGCTGTTCATGGCGCTGCTCTCGGGCGCCGCTCTCGTGATGGCAGGCCCGGACAGGCTCCCGCCCAATGGGTCGTTGAGCGAGGTGGCGGCGGAGTTCGGCGTCACCCATGTGACGGTGTCGCCGTCGGTGCTGGCCACGGTGGAGGAGTTGCCCGAGAGTCTTGGCACGGTGGTGGTGGCCAGCGAGGTGTGCCCGCCGTCGTTGGTGGAGCGGTGGGCGCCGGGCCGTCGGATGGTCAATGCGTACGGGCCGACCGAGGTCACCGTGTGCGCGACGATGAGCCAGCCCCTGGAGGCGTCCGGCTCGGGCCCGGTGCCCATCGGGCGTCCGAACCCCAACACCGCGGTCTATGTGCTGGACGAGCGTTTCCAGCCGGTCCCCGTGGGGGTGCTGGGTGAGCTGTATGTCGCGGGTCCTGGCCTTGCGCGTGGCTATCTCGGTCGTCCCGGGCTGACCGCGGAGCGCTTCGTAGCCTGCCCGTTCACGGGCGGGCGGATGTATCGCACGGGCGACCTCGCCAAGTGGACCGGGGATGGCCGACTCGTCTTCGGTGGCCGTGCCGATGACCAGGTCAAGGTGCGTGGCTTCCGGGTCGAGCCCGGTGAGATCGAGACCGCCCTCGCCGCCCACCAGGGCGTTGGTCAGGTGGCGGTCATCGCCCGGGAGGACCGTACGGGGGACAAGCGGCTCGTCGCTTACATCGTGTCGGATGACGCGGTGGATGTGCCCCAGTTGCGGACGTTTCTCGCTGATCGGCTGCCCGACTACATGATTCCGGCCGCGTTCGTGACGCTCGACGCGCTGCCCGTCACGGTGAACGGCAAGCTGGACCGCGCCGCCCTCCCCGCTCCCGACTTCTCCGGTGTGGCGGGGGGACGCGGTCCGGAGACGCCGACCGAGGAGCGCCTGTGCGCCCTCTTCGCCGAGGTGCTGGGCCTGGACGAGGTAGGTGCCGAGGCGTCGTTCTTCGAGCTCGGTGGCGACTCGATCCTGGTGATGAAGCTGATCGCCCAGATCCGGGCCGTCCTCGGCGCCGAGGTCAGCATCCGCGCGCTGTTCACCGCCCCGACGGTGGCCGACGTGGCCCGGCTGCTCGACGGTACGGAGGACGGCACCGCCCAGCAGGCACTGACCGCTCGGCCGCGCCCGGAGGTGCTGCCGCTGTCGTACTCCCAGCAGCGGATGTGGTTCCTCAACCGCCTCGAAGGTGTCGGCGACGGTGCGGTGTACAACCTCCCGCTGGCGCTCCGCCTCTCCGGGGAGCTGGACAGGGTGGCTCTGGAGGCGGCGCTCGGGGATGTCGCCGACCGGCACGAGAGTCTGCGTACGGTCTTTCCCGAGACCGCTGGTGAACCGCGCCAGCATGTGCTGACGGGCGAGGCGGGTCGGCCGCCGCTGATCGTGGTGGAGACCGCGGAGGAGCATCTGCGGGAGGTGCTCGGCGGCTATGCCGCCCGGGGCTTTGACCTGAGCGTTGATCTTCCGTGGCGGGCGCGTCTGTTGAAGACGGGTCCGTCGGAGTGTGTGCTGTTGATCGTGGCGCATCACATCGCGGTCGATGGTTGGTCGATGGGTGTGTTGGGTCGGGAGATCGGGGTGGCGTATGCGGCGCGGCGGGCGGGCCGTGCACCGGGCTGGGAGCCGTTGCCGGTGCAGTACGCGGATTATGCGCTGTGGCAGCGTGAGGTGCTGGGCACCCTCGAGGACCCGGACAGCGTGGTCAGTGGCCAGCTCGCCTACTGGCGCGAGGCGCTGGCCGGTGCGCCGGAGGAGCTCGTCCTGCCGACCGACCGGCCCCGGCCGGCGGTGTCGTCCTTCCGCGGTGGCGAAGTGCCGGTCGCCATCACCGCGGAAACCCATGCCCGGCTCACGGAGCTCGCCCAGCGGGGCGGGGCGACGATGTTCATGGTGATGCACG
>NZ_JAAAYH010000747.1:0-2294 GCF_018035285.1 Streptomyces sp. MK37H
CCTCAGCGGGTTCTCGGCGGGTTCCTCAGCGGGCGCGGGCCGAGGTGACCCGGTAGACGTCGTAGACGCCCTCGACGCCGCGTACGGCCTTCAGGACGTGACCCAGGTGCTTGGGGTCGCCCATCTCGAAGGTGAAGCGCGAGGTGGCCACCCGGTCGCGGGAGGTCTGCACGGCCGCGGAGAGGATGTTGACGTGCTGGTCGGACAGCACGCGGGTGACGTCCGACAGCAGCCGGGACCGGTCCAGCGCCTCGACCTGGATGGCCACCAGGAAGACCGACGACTGGGTGGGAGCCCATTCCACGTCGAGGATGCGCTCGGGCTGCTGCGAGAGCGAGTCCACGTTGACGCAGTCGGCGCGGTGCACCGAGACGCCGCTGCCGCGGGTGACGAAGCCGATGATGGGGTCGCCGGGCACCGGCGTACAGCAGCGGGCCAGCTTGACCCACACATCCTCGACGCCCTTGACCACCACGCCCGGATCGGCGCTGGAGCGGCGCTTGGTGCGGCGGATGGGCGGGGCGGTCTCGGCGATGTCCTCGTTGGCGGCCTCCTCGCCGCCGAGCGCCTGGACGAGCTTCTGCACCACGTTCTGCGCGGAGACATGGCCCTCGCCGATCGCCGCGTAGAGCGCGGAGATGTCGGGGTAGCGCATCTCATGGGCGAGGGTGACCAGCGAGTCGCCGGTCAGGATCCGCTGGATGGGCAGGTTCTGCTTGCGCATCGCCCGGACGATCGCGTCCTTGCCCTGCTCGATGGCCTCGTCGCGGCGCTCCTTGGAGAACCAGGCGCGGATCTTGTTACGGGCGCGCGGCGACTTGACGAAGCCCAGCCAGTCGCGGGACGGCCCGGCGCCCGCCGCCTTGGAGGTGAAGACCTCCACCAGGTCGCCGTTGTCCAGGGTGGACTCCAGCGGCACCAGCCGCCCGTTGACCCGGGCGCCGATCGTACGGTGGCCGACCTCGGTGTGCACGGCGTAGGCGAAGTCGACCGGGGTGGACCCGGCCGGTAGCGCTATGACATCGCCCTTGGGCGTGAAGACGAAGACCTCGTTGCGGGACAGGTCGAAGCGCAGGGACTCCAGGAACTCGCCCGGGTCCTCGGTCTCCTTCTGCCAGTCCAGGAGCTGCCGCAGCCACGCCATGTCGTTGATGGCGTCTTCCTTGCCCGCCTTACGGGGCACATCGGTGCGCACCTTGGAGGCGCCGGCCACCGCCTCCTGCTTGTACTTCCAGTGCGCGGCGATGCCGTACTCGGCGCGGCGGTGCATGTCGAAGGTGCGGATCTGGAGCTCGACCGGCTTGCCGCTGGGCCCGATGACCGTCGTGTGCAGCGACTGGTACATGTTGAACTTGGGCATCGCGATGTAGTCCTTGAACCGCCCCGGCACCGGGTTCCACCGCGCATGGATGGTCCCGAGCGCCGCGTAGCAGTCGCGGACGGTGTCGACGAGGACGCGGATGCCCACCAGGTCGTAGATCTCGGCGAAGTCGCGGCCGCGCACGATCATCTTCTGGTACACGGAGTAGTAGTGCTTCGGTCGGCCGGTGACGGTCGCCTTGATCCGCGCCGCCCGCAGATCGCCCTGGACCTGGTCGGTGACGACGGCCAGGTACTCGTCCCGCTTGGGGGCCCGCTCGGCGACCAGCCGCACGATCTCGTCGTACATCTTGGGGTAGAGGATCGCGAAGGCGAGATCCTCCAGCTCCCATTTGATGGTGTTCATGCCCAGGCGATGGGCGAGCGGGGCGTAGATCTCGAGGGTCTCGCGGGCCTTCTTCTCCTGCTTCTCCCGCTTGAGGTAGCGCATCGTGCGCATGTTGTGCAGCCGGTCGGCAAGCTTGATCACCAGCACCCGGGGGTCCCGGGCCATGGCGACGACCATCTTGCGCACGGTCTCGGCCTGGGCCGCCTCGCCGAACTTGACCTTGTCCAGCTTGGTGACGCCGTCGACGAGCAGGGCGACCTGGTCGCCGAAGTCACGGCGCAGGGTGTCCAGGCCGTACTCGGTGTCCTCGACGGTGTCATGCAGCAGCCCGGCCATCAAAGTGGCCGGATCCATACCCAGCTCGGCCAGGATCGTGGTCACCGCGAGGGGGTGGGTGATGTATGGATCGCCGCTCTTGCGCTTCTGGCCGCGGTGCCAGCGCTCGGCCACCTGGTACGCGCGCTCGATCTGGCGCAGCGTCGCGGCCTCCGCCTTGGGGTCGTTGCCGCGCACGATGCGCAGCAGCGGCTCCAGCACCGGGTTGTACGGACTGGAGCGCTGGACGCCGAGGCGCGCCAGCCGGGCC
>NZ_JAAAYH010000748.1:0-2279 GCF_018035285.1 Streptomyces sp. MK37H
CCCGTGCCACCGTTCGTGCCGCCGTTCGTGGTGGCGGGCGGGCCCGCGGCGCCGGGTGAGGTGCCGTTCGTGGTGCCGAGCGCCCCGGAGGCGAGCAGTTTGCGCTGGGCCTTCGCGGTCTCCTGGCGCTCGCGCTGGGCCACCTGGGCGATCTGGCGGGTGCTGAGCGCGGCCAGCAGCTTCTCGATGGAGCGGAGCTGCTTCTTCACCTTGTCCCGCTGTTTCTTGCGCTTCGCCGCCAGGGACAGCTGTTTGTCCAGCGCGGTCCGCGCCCGGGTGGCGATGGTGTCGGCGTGCCGCTCGCCCTTGGTCAGTCGCTGGATCAGGGCGGCCTCGCGGCCGGCCGCCCGATCCAGCTCGCGCGCCTCGTCGGCGGCGTTCTCCGGGTGCGGGGTGAGCAGGGTCAGCAGGAAACCGTAGGAGGAGAGCGCGCTGTGGCCCTGGTACTGCCGGCGGGCCAGCCGTCCCGCGTCGTCGTGGCTGTCGGCGAGCTCCGTACGGGCGTGGACGAGCTGGGCCGTGAGCTCCCTGGTCCTGGTGCGCTGCTTGTGCAGCTTCTCCTCGGTCCCGTTGTACGCCTCCGTGGCCTCCTCGGCCTTCCGGTACAGCGTCTTGAGCTGCGTCAGCAGCTCGGACACGGACCGGTCGGCGGGGCGGGCGGGGGCGGCCGACGCCTTGGCCGCCGGGACGGCGGGCACCAACGCGGCGGCCGCGGTGATCGCCGCCGCGCAGACCGAGCCCACGATCCGTCCTGACACGTGATCACCTCCGGCTCCGAGACGCCTCTGTTCGGCGTCCAGCTCAGCAGGGATCGTGGCATGACGTTCGTATCTTCAGGAGAATTGTGGGCGAGTCGGACGAATGCAGTCACCCGTCCGGCGGGCGGTCCGCTCGGTCCGGCGGTCAGTTCGGCTTGGACCACGGCCACTTCGGCCCGCCACCCGGCTTTCCCTCCGGGTCGTACTCATAGGCCCAGCCCCGGACCAGGCCCAGCCGCTTGGAGGTGGCGGCCGGAACCCTGCGGTAGACATACACCGTCGGCGGTCCGCCCGCCTCGTCCTCCACCGGCACCTCGTAGGTCTTCGGAGGCTGGCCCGTGAGGCCGACCAGCACCGGCAGCACCCGGCCGTCCAGCGGCCCGCCCACGAAGGGCGTCTCCTCGCTTCTCACGGCACGACCGTACGTCTCACGACGACCGTTCGTCTCACCGGGACGTTCGTCTCACCGCGACCGTTCGTCTCACCGGGACGTTCGTCTCACCGCGACCGTACGTCTCACCGGCCGCGCTCGTCACAGCAGATGCGACGCCTCGCCCAGCGCGGGCACCACGCGGCGCGCCAGCCGCCCGACCGGTCCCTCGGCGGGTTCCATCCTGACCGCGGCCTTCATCACCCGGGCCGTCTGCGGATCGGTGGCCGCGGTGGCGGTCAGCATCGCCACGAACTGGTCCACCAGCCAGTCGCGCAGCTCCTCCAGCGGCGGCCGCTTCTCCTCGTCCAGCCAGATCAACGAGGCCGCCTCGACGGCCGTGATCCAGGTGCGCACCATCATCCGCAGCCGCGCACCGGGCTCCTTGACCGCCAGATGGAGCAGGATCTCCTCGGCCGCCGCCCGCCGTACCTCGTCCACGATCGCGTTCGTGCGCGAGGTCTCGGCCACGCTGCCGCTCTGCAACAGCGCGCTGAACCCCGCGTCGTGCTCGTCCACGAAGGCCAGATAGCGGTCCAGCACCCGGCTCAGCCGGGCGCTGAGCGGACCGCTCCTGGGCTCCTCGAAGCACTGTTCCAGCTCATCGGCGGCGCTGCGCAGCGCCGCCTCGTACAACTGCTGCTTGCCGCCCGGGAAGTAGCGGTAGACCAGCGGACGGGAGGCCCCGGCGGCCGAGGCCACATCGTCCAGCGACACGTCCTCGGGCGCGCGGTGGGCGAAGAGGTCGAGCGCGGCGGTGAGGAGTTCGGCGCGCCGCGCCTCGACGCTCAGCCTGCGGTAGCTGCCCCGGCGGGCGGCCGGTGGGCTCGCGGTGGCCGGGGGTTCCGCCGCCGGGCGCGCGGCGGCACTCGCCTCCGCCGGGGGTGTCGCCTCCGGGGGTGCCGGAGCGGTGCCGCTGCCTGTCGTCATGCCTGGCAGCGTAACCGCCCATCGTTACGAAGCGGATGCCCCCTTCGGTCCGACCCGAAGAGCCCCTCGGGTCCGGCCCGAACGCGCACTTGGGCCCGGCGGCCCGATGCCCCTCGGCCCGGCGGCCGATGACCCGCTTGGCCCCAGCCCTACGGGACGTC
>NZ_JAAAYH010000749.1:0-2262 GCF_018035285.1 Streptomyces sp. MK37H
GGGCGGGGCTTCGCCCCTTCCCGCGGCATCGATATGCGGCTCCGCCGCGTGGTCCGCCGGATACCCCGTGGGCGCTGGCCGCGCGGTGGGGCAGCCGGCGCGCGCCGGACACCCCGCAGGCGTCGGCCGCGCGGTGGGTCAGGCGGCGCGGCGCGTGGTGGGCCCTGAAGCGGAGCCGTTCGTTCAGAACGTGTGCCAGCGCACCGCCGTGTCGCCTTCCCTCAGGGAGGCGATGCGGCGGGCGAACTCGGTGCGGGCCGCCGGGTTGCCCGGGGCGTGCTGGGAGACCCAGGCGCAGCTGGCGGTCTCGCGTGCGCCCCGCAGCACCGCGCAGCCGGGCCACTCGCGGACGTCCCAGCCGTACTCCGCCACGAACGCGTCGTACTCCGCCGCGTCGAGCCCATAGCGGTCCCGGGACAGGGCCATCACCACCAGATCGTGCTCACGCAGATCGTGCGAGAAGGTCTCCAGGTCCACCAGTACCGGGCCGTCCGGGCCGATGTGCACATTGCGCGGCAGCGCGTCGCCGTGGATCGGGCCGGGGGTGAGGCGCGGGGTCAGCTCCTCGACGACGGCCGCGAAGTCGTCCCGGCGGGCGCGCAGATACGCCGCGTCCGCCGGGTCGATCGCGTCCCCGGCCAGCCGCAGCCAGCGCTCGACCCCACCCAGCAGATCGCGGCGCGGCAGCGGAAGCGGCGCCGGGTCGCCGGGCGGGTCGGGCAGGGCGTGCACCATCCGCAGCAGCTCCGCGAGATCGCGCGCCCCGGCGGGGCGTACCGGGTCGGGAAGCCGCTGCCAGTACGTGACGAGATGGTTGGCGAACGGAAGCGGCTGCTCGGGGCCGAAGCGCCGGTCGGGGCGGACCGCGGGCAGCCCCTCCCGGGCCAGCCAGTCGGCGATCCTCAGCTCCCGGGCGGCCCGGTCCCACACCTCCAGGTCGCGGCTGATCCGGACCACCAGGGAGAGGCTGTCGACGGCGAAGACGGCGTTCTCACCGAGGGCCAGCAGCCGGGCCTCCGCCGTACCGGCCCGGTAGGGCGGCAGCGCGGCCGAGAGCACCGCCCGCGCCCGCTCCTCCGTGAACGCGACCTCCGCCACCGCATGCCCCTTGTCCTCGCCTGCTTCTCCTGGCCGACGGCCAAGTCTCGCATCGGGCCGTGCGCCACCTGCCGTACCACCTGCCGTACCGACGGCCGCATCGACGTCCGTAGCGCCGTACCGACGGCCGCATCGACTGTCGCAGGTGGAACCGCTTGACTGCACCGCCCGCCCTCCGCACGATGACGTGGGCTCTCCCACCCGGACCGCCCTCCCACCGCGTCCGAAGGGGGCCCTGCCGTGATACCCGCGACCGCCGACCCGGCGCGCTCGGACCCGGGCGCCACCAAGGACCGGGGCTCAGCCAACGGCAGGGGCGGCAGCGTGACGCGCCGTCAGGGCGCCGCCCACGGGGCGTGGTTCCTGGTTCTGCCCGCGCTGATCCCGATCCTCCTCCTCAGCGTCGGCCCGCTCCTCTACGGCATCGCGCTCGCCTTCACCGACTCCCAGGCGGGCCGCACCGAGCCCACCCAGTGGATCGGGCTGCTCAACTTTCAGGACCTGTTGCGCGACACCCTCTTCTGGGAGTCGTTCCGGATCGGCCTGGTGTGGGCGGTGGCCGTCTCCGTACCGCAGTTCCTGCTCGCGCTCGGCCTCGCGCTGCTGCTCCACCAGGACCTGCGGTTCCGCTGGCTGTCGCGGGCGCTCGCGATCGTCCCCTGGGCGATGCCGGAGGTCGTGGTCGGCATCATGTGGCGGCTGGTCTACCACCCCGACGCGGGGGTGCTCAACGAGACGCTGGGCACCCACCGCGACTGGCTCGGCAGTCTGTCCACCGCCCTGCCCGCCGTCGTCGTGGTCGGCATCTGGGCACGGCTTCCGCAGGTCACGGTCACCCTGCTGGCCGGGCTCTCGAATGTGCCGCGCGAACTGCACGAGGCCGCGGCCATGGACGGCGCCGGTGCCTGGCGCCGCTTCCGCGCCGTCACCTGGCCCGCCATCAGGCCCATCGCCCTCGCCATCAGCGCGCTCAGCTTCATCTGGAACGTCAACTCCTTCGCGCTGGTCTACGTCCTGACGGGCGGCGGGCCCGGCGGCCGCACCCGGCTGCCGATGCTCTTCGCCTATGAAGAGGCGTTCCGCTACGGCCAGTTCGGCTATGCGGCGGCGATGGGCTGTGTGCTGGTGGCGGTGGTCTCCATCCTGCTGGCCGTCCATCTCGTG
>NZ_JAAAYH010000075.1:0-27512 GCF_018035285.1 Streptomyces sp. MK37H
GACGCCCGCGCTCGCCCGCGAGAACACCGTCTACCGCAAGGTCGTACGCCGCATCGTCCCCTTCCTCATCCTGGCTTACGTGGCCTCCTACCTGGACCGGGTCAACGTCGGCTTCGCAAAGCTCCAGATGTCCGATGACCTCGGGTTCAGCGAGGCGGCGTACGGCCTGGGGGCGGGCCTGTTCTTCATCGGCTACTTCCTTCTGGAGGTGCCCTCGAACCTGATGCTGCAACGCGTCGGGGCCCGCACCTGGATCGCCCGCATCATGATCAGCTGGGGCCTGGTCTCGGCGGCGTTCATGTTCGTCACCAACGAGGCGACGTTCTACGTGCTGAGGTTTCTGCTCGGTGCCGCGGAGGCGGGGTTCTACCCCGGGGTGATCCTCTACTGCACCTACTGGTTCCCCTCGCACCGCCGGGCCCGGGTGATCGCGATGTTCATGTCGGCCATCCCGGTGGCGGGCATCTTCGGCAATCCGCTCTCCGGGTGGATCATGGACAGTTTCCAGGGTGTGAACGGCTGGCAGGGCTGGCAGTGGATGTTCCTGCTGGAGGCGGTCCCCGCGCTCCTCGTCGGTGTCGTCACGCTCTTCTACCTGGACGACGGCGTGCGGGACGCGAAGTGGCTGACCGATGAGGAGAAGGCCGTCGTCGAGCAAGCGGTCGCCGACGACAGCGCGCACCGGACCGTGCACGGCCGGGTCCTGGACGCCTTCCGTGAACCCAGGGTGTGGCTGATGTGCCTCATCTACTTCTGCTTCGTGATGGGCCAGTACGCCCTGACCTTCTGGATGCCCACGTTCGTCGAGTCCACCGGCATCGACGGCAACCTCGCGATCGGCGTGCTCAGCGCCGTGCCGTTCCTTGTCGCCCTCGTCGCGATGAACCTGTTCGGCCGCTCGGCGGACAGGCGCCGCGAGCGCCGCTGGCATCTGGTCATTCCGAGCCTCATGGGCGCCGTCGGGTTCTCGCTGTCCGCCGTGTGGAACGGGTCGACCGCGCTGTCCCTGACCGCGCTGTCCGTGGCCGCCGCCGGGGTGCTGACCTGCGCTCCGCTGTTCTGGTCGCTCCCCACCGCGTTCCTGGGCGGCACCGCAGCGGCGGCGGGTCTTGCCATCATCAACTCGGTGGGCAACCTCGCCGGTTTCGTCAGCCCCTACATGATCGGCGCGCTCAAGGACGCCACCGGCTCGGCGTCGATCCCGATGTACGTCCTGGCCCTCACTCTGGTCGTGGGCGCCGCCGCGGTGCTCACCACGAAGAAGCAGGTCGTCAACCGCTGACCGGGACCTCCCGGCCCGAACGCAGGAGCCAGCATGCCGAGGTTCGCCGCGAACCTGTCCATGATGTACACCGAACACGACTTCCTCGACCGCTTCGCCGCCGCGGCGGCGGACGGCTTCGAGGCCGTCGAGTACCTCTTCCCCTACGCGTACGACGCCACCGAGCTGCGCCGCAGGCTCGACGACCACGGTCTGAGGCAGGTGCTCTTCAACGCGCCTCCCGGCGCCTGGGAGTCCGGGGAGCGCGGGATCGCGGCGCTGCCCGGGCGCGAGGCGGAGGTGCGCTCCGGGATCGGCCGGGCCCTGGAGTACGCGGCGGAGCTCGGCTGCCCACGGGTGCATGTGATGGCCGGGCTGGTGGGATCGGGCGATTCGGCCAAGCACCGCGACACCTATCTGGCCAATCTCGCCTGGGCCGCGGAACGGGCCGCCGCGGCGGGCGTCGACATCCTGATCGAGCCGATCAACGGCCGCGACATGCCCGGCTACTTCCTGAACCGGCAGTCCGAAGCGCACACCGTGGTACGGGAGGTGGCGGCCCCGAACCTCAAGGTGCAACTCGACCTCTACCACTGCCAGATCGTCGAAGGCGACCTCACCACGACCCTGCGCCGTGACCTGCCGACCGGCCGGGTCGGCCATCTGCAGATCGCGGGCGTACCCGATCGCCATGAGCCCGACCGGGGCGAGCTCGACATCCGCCATCTGTTCGGCGTCATCGACGACCTGGGCTTCGACGGGTGGATCGGCTGTGAGTACATCCCCCGCGCCGGTACGAGCGAGGGGCTCGGCTGGCGACACGACTACCGAGGAGACAACGCATGAGGATCGTCATCACGGGTGGCTTCGGCTTCCTGGGCCGGCGGGTCGCCGCCGCACTGCTCACGTCACGGACGTTCCGCGGTGCGCCGATCGACCGGCTGGTGCTCGCCGACCGCGTGGTGCCGCCCGGTTCGGCGGCGGACGACCCTCTCGTGGACATCGTCCAGGGCGATCTGGCCGACCGGCTGGACGAGGTGTTCGCGGAGCCGGTGGATGTGCTGATCCATCTCGCCTCCGCGGTCTCGGCCGAGTGCGAGGCCGACTTCGACCTCGGTATGCGCGCCAATGTGGACACCACACGCGCGGTGCTGGAGGCCGCGCGGGCCCAGTCGGCCGCCGGCGGGCCGATGCCGCGGGTGGTGTTCTCCAGCAGCGTCGCCGTCTACGGTTCCGACCCCGCGCTGCCGCTGCCGCCGGTCGTCAGCGAGTCGACCCTGCCCACACCGCGGTCGAGCTACGGGATCCAGAAGCTCGTCTGCGAGCAGCTGATCGCGGACTACACCCGCCGCGGTTTCCTGGACGGGCGCGTTGCCCGTCTGATGACCGTGTCGGTACGGCCGGGCAAGCCGAACGCGGCCGCCTCCGGCTTTCTGTCCGGCATCATCCGCGAGCCGCTCGCGGGCCTCCCGGCCACCTGCCCGGTCCACCCCGAGCTGAAGGTGGCCCTGGCCTCGCCACGGCGCACCGTCGAGGGCATCCTCCGCGTCGCGGAGGCCGAGCGCGGCGCCGGGCCGGGCCGGATCGACGGCGGGGTACCGGTCAACCTTCCAGCGCTCACGGTCTCGGTCGCCGACATGCTGCGCACGCTGCGGCAGGTGGCCGGCGACGCCGTCGCCGACCTGGTGACGATCGCGCCCGACCCCGACGTCGAGGCCATCGTCGGCTCATGGCCCGCCGTGTTCGACAACGCACGGGCCGCCGCGCTCGGGCTGGCCCCCGACCCGGATTTCGCCTCGGTGGTGCGCGCCTACACCGAAGACCACGCCGACGCGGTCATGGACGGTGCGCACCCTTAGAGCCTGGGCGACCGGGACGGTGCCGATAAACTGAAGACCATGTTCTCCAAGGTGAGCGGTCCCGTGCGGCTCGCGGATCGGGTCGCGGCGATACTCTCGGAAGAGATCGAGTCCGGACGGCTGGCCGAGGGCGACAAGCTCCCGACCGAAGTGGAGCTGGTCAAGCAGCTGGGCGTCAGCCGGACCGTCGTACGCGAGGCCGTGTCCCGGCTGCGCAACGCGGGCCTGGTCGAACCCCGTCAGGGGCTCGGTGTGTTCGTGATGCCGCGCCGCACCCGGCCGCTCGACCTGGAGGCCGAGACCGCCGAGGACACCAAGTCCAAGGTGCGGCAGATCGTAGAGGTGCGCCGCCCGATCGAGGGCGAGGCGGCGTACCTCGCGGCCACCCGGGCCACCCCGGCCGACCTCGCCCGGATGCGCCAGGCACTGGAGGCCATCGACACGGCGGTGGCGGCCGGCGGCGACGGCGTGGACGAGGATCTCGCCTTCCACCGTTCCGTCGCCGAATCGACCGGGAACGCGGTGATGCTCTCCACGCTGCGCTACCTCGGCGAGGTGCTGCGCGGCGGAATCCGCGTCACGCGTGCGAACGAGGCACGCCGCGGCGACTTCCTCGAAGCGGTCCGGCAGGAGCACCACGCGATCCTGGCCGCCATCGAGGCCCGCGACGCCGAGGCGGCCCGCGACGCGGCGCTGCTCCACCTGAGTCACGCGGCGTCCCGGCTGCAGGACGCGGACGAGGGGTTCTGGACCGAGACCGAGAACCTCGAGGTGGATCTCGACGCCGCCCCCTGAGGCGCAATGTGCGGCGCGCGTCGTTCGGCCGATGTGCGGCGCGCGTCGTTCAGCGGCTCGGGGGTGGCGTGATGGATTCGGTGGGTGCCTCGGCCGCGGCGTCGGCGAAGCGGCGGGCCAGGTGGGCGAAGGCTTCCCTCAGCTCGGTCGGCCCGATGACCTCGATGTCGGCGTCGAACCTGCCGATGGTGGCGGCCAGTCCGGGCCAGGACCACGCGCCCAGGACGAGTCGGCAGCGGTCCGGGCCGAGTTCCTCGACGACTCCGTCCCGGGTATAGGTGGACACGACGGAGGCGGGCAGGTCGAGAATGACCTCGCCTCGGCACGGCCGGCCGCCCGAGCCGTCGGAGCCCTGGAACCTGCTCGCGACGAAGGCGGCCACATCCCCTCCGGGCACATCGCGCGGGGTGAACCGTGGCCCCGTGGGGGTACGCGGGGTGATCCGGTCGACGCGGAAGGTGCGCCAGTCGTCACGGTCGAGGTCCCAGGCGACGAGATACCAGCGCCCGCCCCGGGTGACGAGGTGGTGTGGCTCCACCCGCCGCGGTGGAGTGACGGCGGGGTCGGCATCGTAGGCATCCGGTGCGGACACGCGGGCGTAGTCGAAGCGCAGCACCTCGCGGGCGCGGACGGCCGCGCTGAGGGTCATGAGCGCCTGTGGGCCGACGTGCGGATTCGGCCGGGTATCCGCGCCGTCCACGGCGGTGACCTGGAGTGCGTCGATGCGATGGCGCAGCCGCGCGGGCATCACCTGCCGCACGGTGCTCAGCGCACGCGCCGCCGCTTCCTCGATCCCCGCCCCGGTGGCGGTGGCGGTCTGCAGCGCCACGGCGAGGGCCACGGCCTGGTCGTCGTCGAACAGCAGCGGCGGCAGGTCCGACCCGGCGCCGAGCCGATAGCCCCCGTCCGGCCCCTTGGCGGCCACGATGGGATAGCCGAGTTCGCGCAGGCGGTCGACATCGCGGCGCACGGTGCGCGGGCTGACGTCCAGCCGCTCAGCCAGCAGCTGCCCCGGCCAGTCCCGGCGCGCCTGGAGCAGGGAGAGCAGTGACAGCAGTCGCGCTGATGTCTTCGGCATGACACCGATTCTGCCCGGAGAAGCGGCCACATCCTGTCCGCTACCCCTGCGACGGTTGTCCTCGTCAGACGACGAGAACAACCGAAGGACCCGATCACTGTGACCGCCACCACCACTCCCGCCACCACTCTCGACGGCGAGCGGGCCGACCTGCTCGCCGAACTCGCCACCGCGCGATCCGCCCTGACCAAGACGGTGCGCGAGCTCGGCGACGAGCAGGCCGGCGAACGCCCGACGGTCAGCACGCTGTGCCTGGGCGGGCTGATCAAGCACGTCGCGGCCATCGAGGAAGGCTGGCTGCGCTTCGTCCTCGAAGGCCCGTCGGCGATGCGTTACGACCTGCCCGACGGTGTCACCTGGGCCGACCTCGCGGCCGGTACCGCACGGGAGATCCCGCAGTGGGCGATCGACAACCAGAACAACTTCCAGATGCTGCCCGGTGAGACGCTGGCCGGGATCCTCCAGCGCTACGAGGAGGTCGCCACCCGGAGCGAGGAGATCATCACCGCCGTCCCCGACCTGTCGGCGACGCACCCGCTGCCCGAGGCGCCCTGGAACGAGCCGGGCGCGGCGCACAGCGTGCGCCGGGTGCTGATGCATGTCATCGCCGAGACCGCCCAGCACGCCGGGCACGCGGACATCATCCGCGAGTCGCTCGACGGGCAGAAGTCCGGCTGACCGCCGACCGGATCTCCTCGGAACCGTGCCGGTGACGGCCGTCACTGGCACGGTTCCGGAACCCAAGAGCCAAGGAACCGAAGGGAACGGCACGACTGTGAAGACGCGTGAGCTGGGGCGGACCGGTATCCGGGTCAGCCCCTACTGTCTGGGCACGATGATGTTCGGCCAGGCGGGCAACCCCGATCACGACGACTGTGTCCGGATCATCCACCGGGCGCTGGACTCGGGGATCAACTTCATCGACACCGCCGATGTGTACGGACCCCACGGGGAGTCCGAGGACATCGTGGGCAAGGCGCTGAAGGGGCGGCGTGACGACATCGTGCTGGCCACCAAGGTCAACGGCACGATGGGTGAGGACCCCAACCGTGGCGGCAGCTCCCGGCGCTGGATCATCACCGAGGTCGAGCAGTCGCTGCGGCGGCTGGGGACCGACCACATCGACCTCTATCAGGTACACCATCCCGACCCGCACACCGATATCGACGAGACGCTCTCCGCCCTGACCGATCTGGTGCGCAGCGGCAAGGTGCGCGCCATCGGGTCCTCCAACCTCCCGGCCTCGGAGATCGTCGAGGCGCAGTGGGTCGCCGACCGGCGCGGACTGCACCGCTTCCGCACCGAGCAGCCCCCGTACTCCATCCTCAACCGCGCCATCGAGCGGGAGGTCCTGCCGGTCTGCCGGCGCTACGGCATGGGCGTGCTGGTGTGGAGTCCGCTGGCGATGGGCCTGCTCACCGGCCGCTACCGCAAGGGCGGGCCCACGGTGCGGAACGCGCGGATGAAGTGGGTGCCCCGGCATCTGACCGACGAGCGCAAACTCGACGCCGTGGAGCAGCTCATCCCGCTGGCCGAGGAGGCCGGTCTGTCTTTGACCCACCTGGCGATGGCCTTCGCCATCACCCACCCCGGCGTCACCTCGGCCATCATCGGGCCACGCACCATGGAGCATCTGGAGGATCTCCTGGCCGGGGCCGCGGTCACCCTCGATGACGAGGTCCTCGACCGGATCGACCGGATCGTGGCGCCCGGAACCGACATCGGCCCGCTCGATGTGTCCTACACCCCGCCATCCGTCCAACGCCCGGCGCTACGGCGGCGATCGGCCGACGAGCGCGCCGCGGTGGCACGATGACCATTCTCGGCAACCGGGCGCTGGGCCGTGCGACGCTCGCCCGGCAGTTGCTGCTCGACCGGGCCGATATGCCGGTGCACAACGCCGTCGCGCATCTGTGTGGCATGCAGGCGCAGGAACCGCAGGAGCCGTTCACCGGGCTCTGGTCACGGCTGCGCGCGTTCGACCCGGGCGCACTGTCGGACCTGCTGACCGGGCGGAGCGTGGTGCGGACCCACCTCATGCGCCGCACGGTCCACCTCGTCACCGCCGATGACATCGTGGCCTGGCGAGCGCGCCACGACGCCATGCTGCGCCAGCGGGTGCTCGGGACCTACCGTCGTGAGCTGGAGGGGACAGACCTCGACGAACTCGCCGCCGCGGGCCGGGCGGTGATGGCCGACGGTGAGCCGCGCTCGATGGCCGAGCTGGTGCGGGCCCTGGCCGACCGCTGGCCCGCTCCGGCACCGCGGGCACTGGGCGAGATGCTGATCGCCGCCCTCGTCCCGGTGGTACAGACGCCGCCACGCGGGCTGTGGCGCTCCCGGGGAGGGGTGCGTAACGTCCTGCTCTCCTCCTGGCTGGGCCGACACGTGGACCCGCCCGCCCCCGACGGCGTCGACCCGGTCGGCCAGGCGCTGGTACGGCGCTATCTGGCCGCCTTCGGCCCCGCGGCCTCGGCCGATCTGCGCGCCTGGTGCGGCCTCGCCGGGCTCCCGGCCGCGGTGGCCGCGATACGGGAGGAGCTGGTCACCTTCCGCGATGAACGCGGCCGCGAGCTGTTCGACCTCCCCGACGCGCCACGTCCCGACCCCGATACCCCCGCGCCGGTGCGCTTCCTGCCCGCGTTCGACAACGCGATCCTCGGTTACCACGACCGCGGCCGGATCATCGACGACGCCCACCGCGGCCTGTCGGTCGCCGGGGAGCGCGTGGTGCTGGTGGATGGCCGTGTCGCCGCGACCTGGAGAGTGGACGCCGCCACCGTGGTCGTCACCCCGCTGGGCCGCCTCTCCTCAGCCGACCGTACCGCCGTCGGAGAGGAGGGCCGGGAACTGGCGTCGTTCCTCTCCGACGGCGAAAGCCACCGCGTACGCGTCGCCACGTCGTCAGGCTGAGCGATGCGAACGGGCCGCCCGCGTCATGGCGCGGGGTCCTGCTGGCGCAGGGGTGTGGTCTGGTCGCCGGGCGCGGGGCCGGCAGTCGGTACGGAACGGCCACGGGGGCGGGCGAAGTGACGCATCATCGGCACCTCGACACCGCGCCACAGCAGCAGCGACACCGCCACACAGAACGCCGACACCACCACGGACAACAGCACGGCGGTCACCGTGTCGAACGTCCGCCGGTCCAGCAGCACCCGGATCTCGTACAGCAGCGGGAAGTGGACCATGTACAGCGCGAACGACGCCTCGCCCAGCAGCACCAGGCCACGGCGCCCCAGCCAGCTCTCCCGCCCTTCGGTATCGCGGATGGCGATGGCCGGGATGAGGACGGCCATCGGCAGACAGGTCGCGGCTCCCCACAGGTACTCCTCCGGCAGCTCCGTGCGCGCCGCGAAGACTCCCGCCAGGGCGAGCAGCGGCCACCGCGGACGCAGCGTCGGCCAGCGGTCGAGCTGGACCGCCCGGGCGAGCACCAGTCCGAGGACGAACTCCAGCAGCCGCACCGGCGGGAAGAAGTAGATCAGCCACCAGCGCTCCGTCGAGAGCGGCGACCAACTCCCGGGAGCCGCCTCGTCGGTGACGGCCATCGCCACCAGCGGCATCGTCACCACCAGCCCCGCCACCAGGACGATCACCGGCCAGAGCAGCCGTTCCGGGAGCGCGCGCACCGGCCGGATCAGCAGGGGGAAGAGGAGGTAGAAGAACGCCTCGCAGGAGATGGACCAGGTCACCGGGTTGACGCTGCTGAAATCGGCCATGTCAGGGACCCAGGCGTGCACCAGCAGCAGATTCCGGACCGCCTCCCCCAGCCCCGGGTCCGGCACCGGAAGCAACGCGGCGGTGCCCGTCGCCATGAGCAGGCCCAGCATCAGTGACCAGGTCACGGCATGGTTGGGGAAGATCTTCACCAGTCGGCGGCGCCAGAACCGGACGGCGGTGTCGGCCGGAGAGGCGTTCCACGCCAGTACGAAACCGCTGAGCAGGAAGAACGAGGAGACCGCCGCCGCGCTCGCCATGGACGAGGCGTCAGCGGCCTCATAGACCCCCTGGTCCTCGAAGAATCTGCCCAGCGTCAGCACATGGCCCGCCAACACCACACCGGCCAGCAGAAAGCGAAGACCCGTCAACGACGGCAGCCGATCGCCACGCGGCAACACACCGGCCAAAGGAGACCCCTCCCCATACGAAAGCAGGCACAGCACCCACGAGCCTGCCCGTCGCACCGCCCCGGCCCCAATACCGCCCCTACGGGAACATCCGGGCGAACACCACCACCCGCGGAGGGGCGCGTCAGCGCGCGCCCGGGGGCACGGGCGAGAGCCGGTAGGCGTTCTCGTGGGTGATCACATGACCGGCGGTGGGCGGCGGGAAGTGGGTGCCGAGCAGGAGGGTGCCCGTGTCGGCGAGGGCGCCGAAGAGCTTGTGGCGGGTGGCCTCGGACTGCTCGGGGGCGATGTCGACGCACGAGCCGATGGCGGGGTGGGCGAGCTGGACGGGGTGGTGGACGCAGTCGCCCGTGATCAGCGCCCGCTCGTCGCGGCTGTCGAGCTGGAGGGCGATATGGCCGGGCGTGTGCCCGGGCGTGGGGATCAGCCGCAGCCCGGGGATGACCTCGGTGCCCTCGTCCGGGACGTCGACCAGATCGAGCCGTCCGGCGTCCTCGACCGGAATCACGGAGTCGAGGAACATCTGGGTGCGCGGCTCGTCCATGTCGTAGGTCGCCCAGAACTCCCGCTCGGCGCGGGAGGTGAGGTAGCGCGCGTGCGGAAAGGTGGGCACCCATGCGCCCTCCACCTCATGGGTGTTCCAGCCGACGTGGTCGGTGTGCAGATGAGTGAGGATCACCAGGTCGATGGATTCCCGGGGGAACCCGGCGGCGGCCAGGCGCTCCAGGTAGTCGGTCCGCAGATCGTGCCAGGCCGGGTTGGCCCGTGTCTTGCCGTTGCCGATGCCGGTGTCGACCAGGACCCGCGCCCCGCTCACCTCGAAGGCGAAGCTGTGGCTGGCGATACGCAGGGTGCCGTCCTGGTCGGCGAAGTCGGGGCGCAGCCAGTCCTGTCGCGAGACCACGTCCGTGGTGGCGTCGGGCAGCAGCCATGGCCCGGTCTGCGGGGGCAGGAGCACCTCGTCGACGCGGTGGACGGCGATGTCGCCCACGGTCCAGAGGGGGATGTCGATGGCCTGGGGTGTGTGCATGGTCCGCCCTTTCTAAACGCAATCCGTTTGCCTTAAGGCACCGTAGGCCCTACAGTCAACTAACGCAAACGGTTAGCTTTTGCCTCGATGAGATCGATGAGGGAGACACCTTGTCCGCCGCTGAACTCACCCCTCCGGAGGCGGCCCGCTGGGCCGCACGCGCCGGGCTCCCGCTGCCGGCCGAGCGCCACGCCGCCGCGGCGGCCACCGCCAATCACATCCACGCCGTCGTCGCCGTCCTGCGCGAGCTGGACTTCGGCGACACCCCGCCTGCCTCCGCCTACCGCGCGGGAGAGGAGCAGCGCGATGCGGCCGTATGAGCTGACCCTCACCGCGGCCGCCGACGCGATCCGGACCGGCCGACTGTCCCCCGTCGAGCTGGTGGACTCCGTCCTGGACCGCCTCGAGCGGCTGGAACCCCAGCTGAACGCCTACGCCACGGTGACGGCGGAGCAGGCGCGCCGGGCGGCGCGCGAGGCCGCGGACGACGCCGCGGCCGGCCGCCTCCGCGGCCCGCTGCACGGCATCCCGATGGGCCTGAAGGACCTGATCGACGTCGCGGGCGTGGCCACCACCGCGAGCTCCCGGGTCCGCGCCGACCACCGCGCCCAGGCGGACAGCACGGCCGCCGCCCGTCTGAGCGCGTCCGGCGCGGTCCTGGTCGGCAAGACCCACACCCATGAGTTCGCCTACGGGCTGACCACTCCGCAGACCCACAACGCCTGGGACACCGGCCGGGTCGCGGGCGGCTCCAGCGGCGGATCCGCCGTGGCCGTCGCCGCGGGCACCGCGGCCTTCGCCCTGGGCACCGACACCGGCGGATCCATCCGCGTCCCCGCCGCGCTCAACGGGGTCGTCGGCCTCAAGCCGACGTACGGTCTCGTCCCCCGCCACGGCGTCACCTCCCTGTCGTGGTCGCTGGACCACGTCGGCCCCCTCACCCGCACCGTCGAGGACCAGGCCCTGGTCCTGGCGGTCCTGGCCGGGCACGACCCCCGCGACCCCGCCTCGCTGACCGTCCCCGCGCGGGACTACCGGCCGGGCGCGGCCGAGGACCTGACGGGACTGCGCGTCGGTGTGCCGCGCAACTATTACTTCGAGCACGTCGACGCGGAGGTGGAGGCCGCGGTACGGCGGGCCGTCGACCGGCTCGAGTCCCTCGGCGCCCGCCTCGTCGAGGTCGAGATCCCCATGACCCGCTACATCCAGGCCACGCAGTGGGGCCTGATGGTGCCGGAGGCCACCGCGTACCACGAGCGCACCCTGCGCACGGCACCGGAGCTGTACCAGGCGGACGTGCGCATCCTGCTGGAGGCGGGCGAACTGATGCCCGCCGGGGACTATCTGCGCGCCCAGCGCTCCCGGACCCTGATGCGGCGGGAGTGGGCGCGCATGCTGGCGGACGTCGATGTGATCGCCGCCCCGACGGTCCCGGCGACCGCGGTGAAGGCCGGCCAGGAGACGATCACCTGGCCGGACGGCACCGTCGAAGCCGTCTCCGACGCCTATGTGCGCCTCTCGGCCCCCGCCAACCTCACCGGGGTGCCGTCACTGTCCGTCCCGGTCGGCCACGACACGGCGGGTCTGCCGATCGGTATGCAGCTGCTCGGGCGGCCGCTCGGGGAGAGCGTGCTCCTGCGGGTCGGCCACGCCTACGAGCGAACGCGGCCCGCCCGCGAGCCGGCATCGGCGGCCTGACACGTCCACTGAGTGCCCCGGGGGCACCGCTTCCCCAGAAGCAACAGATTTGCTTTAAGGTGGGAAGAATGAGCAGGCAGATGGCGCGCCCCGGGGGGCGCAGCGCCCGGGTCCAGGCATCGGTGCACACCGCCGTGCGCGAACTGGAGGCGGAGGTGGGCCGCGACGGTCTTACGGTGCCGCTGATCGCCCAGCGCGCGGGCGTCACCCCCTCCACGATCTACCGCCGCTGGGGAGACCTCACCCAACTGCTGTCGGACGTGGCGGTCGAGCGCCTGCGGCCCGAGACCACGCCCCAGGACCACGGCGGTCTGGAGTCCGATCTGACGGCCTGGGCCGAGCAGTTCCTCGACGAGATGGCCTCCCCGGCCGGACGCGCCTACATCCGCGACGCCCTGCTCGGCGACCCGGACGGCAGCAACGCCGGCCGGTGCTCGGCCTACGCCGCCGACCAGGTCGATGTCATCCTGACCCGCGCGGCCGAACGCGGGGAGGACACCCCCGGCGTCGAGACGGTCGTCGACCACATCGTGGCGCCCCTGATGTACCGCATCCTCTTCCGCCCCGCCGGGCTCGACGCCACGCATGCCCGCGGACTCGTGGCGGGGCTCCTCGAAGGGAACGCCGCCGAGAAGTGAGACCAGCCGGTGAGCGCCGGGTGAGTCAGCCGCGCGGGGCCGGAGTGCGCAGGAAGTCCGAGAGCGCCTCCAGCAGCCGGTCCACGTCCTCGGCACTGGTGTAGGGGGCCAGGCCGATGCGCAGTCCCCCGGTGTCGCCCAGGCCCAGCCTGCGGGATGCCTCCACCGCGTAGAACGAGCCGGAGGGGGCGTCGACGCCACGGCCTGCGAGGTAGCGGTAGGCATCGGTGGTGTCGCGGCCGTCGATGGTCAGCAGCACGGTCGGGGTGCGGTCCGCGGCCCGGGAGTGGATGGTGAGCGGGTCGAGGGCGGAAAGGCCCTCGTCGATGCGCCCGCGCAGGGTGGCCTCGTGCTCCTCGAGGGCCGCGAACGACGACGCCAGCCGCTCCCTGCGGCTGCCTTCCGCGCCGGGGTCCAGGGTGGCGAGGAAGTCGACGGCGGCGCGGGTGCCGGCGAGGAATTCATAGGGAAGGGTGCCGAATTCGAAGCGCTCGGGGACGGCGTTCGTCGAGGGGAGCAGCTTGTCCGGGGTCAGGGTCTCCAGGAGCTCGGGGCTGCCTGCCAGCACGCCGAGGTGGGGGCCGAGGAACTTGTAGGGGGAGCAGACGAAGAAGTCCGCTTCGAGCCGCCGGATGTCGACGTGGGCGTGGGCGGCGTAGTGCACGCCGTCCACGTGGAGCAGCGCCCCGGCCGCGTGCACCCGCCGGGAGATCTCCGGGATATCCGGGCGGGTGCCGATCAGGTTAGAGGCGGCGGTGACCGCGACCAGCCGGGTGCGGTCGCCGAGCTGGGCGCTGATGTCATCGGGGGTCAGCTCGCCGGTGGCGGGGTCGAAGTCGGCCCAGCGCACGGTGGCCCCGACGGCTTCGGCGGCCTGGACCCAGGGGCGGATGTTGGAGTCATGGTCCAGCCGGGACACCACCACCTCGTCCCCCGGCGACCAGGTCTTGGCGAGGGTGCGGGAGAAGTCGTAGATGAGGGCGGTGGCGCTGCGCCCGAAGACGATCCCGGCCGGGTCGGCGCCGAGCAGATCGGCCATGGCCTGCCGGGCCGACTGGACGAGGGCCTCGGCGTTGCGCTCCCCCGCGGTGAGGTGGCCGCGGTTGGCCAGGGGGTTGGCCAGCGCGTCGGAGATGGCCTCGATGACGGGGAGCGGGGTCTGGGTGCCTCCCGGGCCGTCGAAGTGGGCCGACCCGGCCTTCAGCGCGGGGAACTGTGCGCGGATGGCGGTGATGTCGTATGTCACGAGCGGCTCCTTGCAGAGTGCCTTGGCGAGCGGGTGACCAGGGCGATCTTAGGCAGGCCCGGGTGCGGAACGGCAGGGGGCGAGGACGGCCGCCGCCGGGGAGAGGACGGCCCGCCGCGCCGGGGAGACGTGTCCGGCGCCCGGACGGCCACCCTGATTGAATCTGTACGTAGAGGGATGAATCACCATCCTCTTCCGCCGCGCAGGACCGGGACGCAGAAGGCGGTGGCGCCGACGTGAGCAGCGACTCTCCTCCCCCGCCCGAGCGACCGGGAGGGCGGGGCGTACGCCCTCGGCGTGGCGTGGCCGGCGGACCGGCGGGGCGGGCCTCGCGGGCGGTGGCGCGGGCCCGCCGCTCCGGCTCCGCGGCCCTGACGGCGACGGTGCGCCGGGCGGGGGACGAGAACGGCCGGGTCCATCCCGGGTTACGGCTGGCCACCGCGTACGCATGGCGCCTGATGGTCATCGGGGTGGCCGTCTATCTGGCGTTCACGGTGCTGGGACGGTTCGAGCTCGTCGCGATCGCGGTGTTCCTGTCGCTGGTGGCGACCGCCTTGCTGCGCCCGCTGGCCGATCTGCTGGCGCGGGTGTGTCCCAGGCCGCTGGCGGTGGCGCTGGCGGTGTTCGGCACGCTGTTCGCGGTGTTGGGACTGCTGGCGCTGGTGGGGAACGCGGCGACCGCGGAGGCGGGCCGACTGGTGGGTGAGCTGCGCGGCGGGATCGGCCGGATCGAGCGGTGGCTGGAGGGACCGCCGTTCCATGTGCGGCACGGAGTGCTGTCGGGGGCGCACGACAAGATCACCGCCTTTGTGTCACGGCATCGCGCAACGCTGATCAGCAGGGCGCTCAGCAGTGCGGGGCGGGTCGTGGAGGCGGGCACGGCGCTGTTCCTGGCCCTGTTCTGTTCGATCTTCTTCATCCATTCCGGCGACCGGATGTGGCAGTGGTTCCGGGGCCAGCTCCCCGAGCGCGCCCGGTCGCCGTGGGACCGGGCGGCGCGGGCGGCGTGGACCACCTTCGCCGGATACACCCGGGGCATCATCGTCGTGGCGGCCTCCAACGCGACGCTGGTCGGCATCGCCCTGTTCCTGCTGCGGGTGCCGCTGGCCCTGCCGCTGACGCTGCTGGTCTTCTTCGCGACGTTCGTTCCGCTGATCGGTTCGCCCATCGCGCTGGCGGTGGCGACGGTGGTGGCCCTGGCGGGGCGGGGCCCGGCCATCGCGGCCGTGGTGCTGTTGCTGATCGTGGCGGTCGGTCAGCTCGAGGGCCATGTCCTGCATCCGCTGGTGATGAGCTGGGCGGTGCGGCTCCATCCGGTGGTGGTGGCGATTTCGGTCATCGCCGGGAGCATCGTGGCGGGGGTGGTCGGCGCGGTGGTGGCCGTGCCCATGGTGTCCGTCGCCTGGTCGGTGACGCGGGCGCTGCGCGGGCGGCCGCCCGGCGAAGCCTGACCGGCGCCGTGGCCGGAACACCCGTGTGCAAGCGGCCGGGACATCTCGTCAGCGGCGGGAACACCCGTACATCGGCGGCCGGAACGCGCTCCTAAATTGCATCTCAGATTCGCATTATCGTAACCTGCCGCCATGCGGCTGACGAAGTCAACGGACCTGGCGCTCCGCACGATCATGCGGCTGGCGGTCACCGGCGCCGAACCCTGCACCGCCCGGCAGGTCGCCGGGGAGATGCAGGTGCCCTACAGCCATCTGGCCAAGGTGGCCGCCCGGCTGCAGCACCTGGGCCTGATCGAGACACGGCGCGGACGGGGCGGCGGGCTGACGCTCACCGCGACCGGGCGCACCGCCTCGGTCGGCCAGCTGGTCCGGGAGCTCGAGGGGGTCGGCGATGTCGTCGACTGCGAGGGGGATGTGCCGTGTCCGCTGCGGCAGGGCTGCCGGCTGCGGATGGCGCTGCGCCGGGCACAGGAGGCGTTCCTCGCCTCGCTGGACCCCCTCACGGTCGACGATCTGGTGGCGTCCCCGACCGGCCCGGTGCTGCTGGGACTGGCCGGGCGCGCACCCGGACTTTCCCCATGAGGCCGCCGTCCGGGTTACGCAGCCCGGATCCCGCCCCGCCGAGCCGCGCTGACACGGAGGTCTCCATGCCCGGTTCACCCATGCCGTTGAATACGAATCTGAGATACCAGTTAGGCCCGCTCATGCTCTCCGAGAAGTCCGCCGAGACCGTCCGCGCCACGCTTCCCGCCGTCGGTGAGGCCATCGGCACCATCACCGAGCTGTTCTACCGAAAGCTCTTCGAGGCCCACCCCGAACTGCTGCGGAATCTGTTCAACCGGGCCAACCAGGCCGCGGGCACCCAACGGCAGGCCCTCGCGGGCGCCATCGCCGCGTTCGCCACCGCCCTGGTGGAGCGGCCGGGCACCCGCCCCGACGCCCTGCTGAGCCGGATCGCCCACAAGCACGCCTCGCTCGGGGTGAGCGCCACGCAGTATCCGGTGGTGCACCGTCATCTGTCCGCCGCCATCGCGGAGGTGCTCGGCGACGCGGCCACCGAGGAGGTGACCGCCGCCTGGGACGAGGTGTACTGGCTGATGGCCAACGCCCTGATCGAGATCGAGCGGCGGCTGTACGCGGAACAGGGCGTGCTGGTCGGCGGGACCTGGCGGCAGTGGGAGGTGGTCGAGCGGGTCCGGGAGACGGCGGATGTGGTCACCTTCCGGATCCGGCCGGCGGACGGCCGTCCCGCCCCGGCTTTCAAGGCGGGCCAGTACGTCTCAGTGCAGGTGGAACTGGCCGACGGGGCGCGGCAGATCCGCCAGTACAGCCTGACCAACGGCCCCGGCGCCACGGTGCGCTCCTTCTCCGTCAAGCGCGAGGGCGCGGGTGAGGGCCCGGCCGGTGAGGTCTCCGGCCATCTCCACGACCACATCCACGAGGGCGATGAGCTCACCGTCTCCGCACCCTACGGCGACGTCGTGCTCGACGGCACGGACACTCCGCTGCTGCTCGCCTCAGCCGGGATCGGCTGCACCCCGATGGTGGCGATGCTGGAGGAGCTGACGGCCGGCGGACACCAGGCCCCGGTCATCGCCGTCCACGCCGACCGCTCCCCCGCCGAACACGCACTGCGCGCCGACCAGGAGCGGCTGGTCACCAAGCTGGCGCGGGGCACCGCCCACACGTGGTACGAGCGGCCCGAGGGCGACTGGCCGGCCGAGCGCACCGGCCGCGTCGACCTGTCCGGCATCGAGATACCGGACGGCATCCAGGCGTATCTGTGCGGGCCGATGCCCTTCATGCGGTCGGTGCGGACCCAGCTGCTGGAGCGGGGTGTGCACCCCTCCGCGATCCACTACGAGGTCTTCGGCCCCGATCTGTGGCTGACGCGGGACGACGGTGAGGGCCACTGACGCTCACCGGCGCCCGTCCGCCCGATGTTGGCCGGATGAACTCGAATGGCTCAGAGGCCGGTCGCTTTTGCCGGGGGGAACGTGGGACCGTACGGACACGGGTTCTGCCCATTCCATACGCAACCGTACGGAATGGTCCGTCCGGTACCCCCACATCGACGAGGAACCATGGATCGCGAAAAGATCACTCTCAGCGGCGCTCAGGAGACCTTGCTCGCCACGCTGTACGGCAGGGCGGTGGACAGCCGTTCGCCGGACTCCATCCTGCACGACCACGCGGCCCGGGAGGCCGTGGAGCGCGTGGCCTACGACTTCGGCAAAACGGGGATGACGGACACGACGGCGGTCGGCATCGCCCTGCGGGCGAAACAGCTCGACGACTGGGCCATGGAGTTCCTGGCCGAGCATCAGAAGGCGACCGTGCTCCATCTCGCGTGCGGTCTCGACACCCGGGTGCAGCGCCTCGACCCGCCGTCGTCGGTGCGCTGGCTCGACGTCGACTACCCCGAGGTGATCGATCTGCGCCGGCGGCTGCTTCCCGAGCCGTCGGGGAACTACGAGATGGTCGGCGCCTCGGTGACCGATGAGGCATGGCTGCGCGAGGTGCCGGACGACCGGCCCACCGTGGTCGTCGCCGAGGGGCTGACGATGTATCTGCGCAAGGAGGACGGCAAGCGGCTGATCCAGCGGATCACCGAGCGGTTCCCCAGCGGTCAGCTGCTCTTCGATGTCTACGGGCCGCTGGGCATCCGGCTCCAGAAGATGGTCCCCGCGGTGCGCAACGCGGGCGCCACTCTCCACTGGGGTCTGGACGACCCCCATGAGGTCGAGACCTGGCACCCGGGGCTGACCTGCCTCGACGCGGTGCGCAGCGTGGACATGCCGGGGGTGGAGAAGATGCCGGCCTCCGGCCGGATGAGCATGCGGGTGATGGCGCATCTGCCCGGTTTCCGGGATGTGGGCCGGATTCTGCGCTACCGCTTCTAGCGGCTCCGGCCCCGGCGCCGGGTTGGTCCCGGCGCCGGGGCCGAACGGCCAGGTGACCGCTATTTGATGCCCACCAGCATGGAGTAGCCATCCGTCAGCGGTTCGATCCGGCTGCCGCTGAACCCGGTCTCCGCCAGCCAGGCGCGGCCGTCGGCGGCGGTGTACTCGAAGCCGGACCGGGTCTCGATGAGCATGTTCAGGCTGGCCAGCAGACCGAAGGTGTTCTCCTTGCGGTCGTCGTCGATGATGGCGTCGTAGACGAGGACCGCTCCCCCGTCGGGCAGCGCGTCGTACGCCTTCTTCAGCAGCAGCCGCTTCTCCTCCAGGCCCCAGCCGTGCAGGATCTGGCCCAGCACGATCACATCGGCGCCGGGCAGGTCATCGGTGAAGAAGTCGCCGCCATGGAAGGTGAGCCGTTCCTCCAGGCCGAAGGACGCCACGTACTTCTCGAACACGGGCCGCACCCGGGGCAGCTCGAAGACACCGCCGCTCATATGGGGATGGCGCTGGGCCACCGCCACCGGGACGCAGCCCACCGCTCCCCCGACGTCCAGCACCGTCCGGTAGTCCGCCCAGGGGAACCGCTCGGCTATCACCATCGCCTTGCCCATGCTGAGCCCGGTCATTCCGTGCAGGAATCGCTCGAGGCCCTCCTGGTCGTGGTAGATGGCGTCGAACACGTCGCCGCCGTCCTTGTGCTCGTTCTGCGGTTTCCCGGTTCGCAGCGCCTCGGTGAGCGCCCCCCAGAAGGAATACAGCCGGCTGTTGGCCATTTCCAGGATGCCGCCCGCATAGGTGGCCTTCTTACGGTCGAGAAAGGTGTCGGCGGACGGGCTGTTGCGGTACACGCCCTCGGAACGCTCCAGGAATCCGAGTGCCACCAGCGCGTCGAGGAAGTCGGCGGCGCCGCGTGGGTGCAGTCCGAGCGCCTCGGCCAGGTCACCGCCGGTGCGGGGACCCTCTGCGAGCCGGGAGAAGAGATCCAGTTCCACCGCCGTGAGGAGCGCCTTCGACGCCATGAAGCCGAGCCCGACCTCAAGAATGGGCTCGGGGCTGATCTCGTGCCGCATAAGGTTCCCTCACTGTTCCCGGATATGCGCTCGCGCCGCACCTGACCGTATTCGGACCTCCTTACGCTACCGTCCCGTTGCTCCCTGCACGGGTCGCCGCCGGACGGCCGCGACGGGTGCGACGGACTCTTGACAGCCCGTTGACAGCGCTTTCTATTCGACGAATGACATCTGGACGACGATCCGTCAGACACGGCCGGCGGCCGCTCGGCCTTCTCGCGGCCGCCGCCCTCGGCGCGGCCACGCTGGTCGCGCACCCCGCCGCCGCACATACCGCACAGACCACGCGGACCGTCCCGGCGGCCAAGGGCACCACCTACTACGTCGACTCCCGCTCCGGGGACGACGGGGCCCCGGGCACCAGCGCCGCCAGCGCCTGGCGCAGCCTCGACCGCGTCGGCCGGACCACCTTCCGGGCCGGGGACCGGATCCTGCTGAAGGCCGGTGGCTCCTGGAAGGGCCAACTGTGGGGTCAACTGCATCAGCGGCGATGTCTCCACGACCGTCCCCGGCATCACCGCACCGCCGTCCGCCGCGACCGTGCTCCACGACATCCAGGTGCGGAACTCCACGGTGCGCGACACCCCGCTGATCGGCAACGGCACCGTCATCCCGGACAACGGTGGCCGTGACTACCGCGGCGCCCCGCTCTACCACGGCCGCCCCGATCTCGGCGCCGTCGAGGGGCCGCCGGCCGGACGCGCTTGACCTTGTCGCAGCGGCAGGGTTTCTACTGGCCACATGCGCATCGGAGAAATCGCCGCGCTCGCCGGAGTCACATCCCGGGCCGTGCGGCACTACCACCACATCGGTCTGCTGCCCGAGCCCCGGCGGCGCGCCAACGGATACCGGGTCTACACCCTCCGGGACGCCGTTCTGCTGGCCCGGATCCGGCGGCTGACCGAGCTCGGGCTCGCCCTGGACGAGGTGCGGGACGTCCTCGCGGACGACGCCGGGCGTGAGCTGGCCGAGGTGCTGGGCGAGCTGGACGCCGATCTCGCCCGTCAGGAACACGAGATCCAGCAGCGCCGCAAGGTGCTGGCGGCGCTGCTGGACGGCCCGCTCACACCGGATGCGCCACTCTCCCCCGCGCTCGTCGAACTCCTGAAGGTGGCGCCCGCCACCTCCTCGCCGACCGCCGCCAAGGACCGCGAGCACCTGATGCTGCTGGAGGGGATGATCGGCGGGGACGCGGTGTACGCGGCGCTGCGGCCGCTGGCCGAGGACCCCGCCGTGCTCCCGCTGTACGAGCGACTGGACGAACTGGAGCGGGCCGCGGCGGACGATCCCCGGATCGAGCCGCTGGCCGAGGAGCTGACCGCCGCCGTGCCGGACGAGGTACTGGCGGCCATCCCGGACAGCGGCCCGACGGCGACCGGCTTCGAGCAGGCGCTGCTCGACGACTACTCGCCCGCCCAGGCCGAGGTGGTGCGCCGGGTGATGGGGCAGTTGACCGTCCGACGGGGCAGGAGGGCGTCATGACCCGGCCGATCGCGCGGGCGGCGGTGTGGGCGAAAGGCGTGGCGGAGACGCTGATCCCGCTGGTCGCACGCCGGCTCCTCATGCACGAGGCCCGGGCCCTGCACAGCCTCGGGCTGTGGGTGCTGCGCCGCCGCCACCAGGTCCCCGAGGGGGCGCTGGCCGTCGCCTACACCGGGCCCCAGACGGCCATGATGTACGGGATGATCTTCGTGTCGGTCATCGAGACGGTGGCACTGGCTCTGGTGATCCCCTGGCCGGTGGTGCACGCGATCCTGCTCGTCATCGATGTGTACGGGGTGGTGCTGATCCTCGCCCTGCACGCGGCCTGTGTGGTCCGGCCGCATGTCGTGGGATCCGACGGGTCCCTGCGCATCCGGTACGGCGCACTGTTCGACCTGCGGGTTCCGGCCGCCACCATCGCCGCCGCCCGGGTCGACCGGCGCTATCCGGACGGACGGCTGGTGCGGCTGGGCCCGGACGGGGTGCTCGACCTCGCGGTGGGCAGCCAGACCACGGTGACGGTGGAGCTGACGGAGCCGGTGACATTCGTACGGCCCCTCGGGCGCCGGGGCGTCGCCCGTACGCTCCGGTTCCACGCGGACGATCCACGGGAAGCGGTCGCCGCGCTCACACGGGCCCGGACGGAGGCGGCGCCGGACCCGTCAGCGGCGCCGCAGTGACGGGTCGAGCAGCGCGGGCGGAGTGTCGTGCTTCTCGTGAGCGGCGAGGTCGGTGCCGGGGGCGACGATCGCGTCGATCGCGTCGAGCACATCGGCGGAGAGCAGGGTGTCGGCGGCGGCGAGCTGCGTGTGCAGATGGTCCAGTGTGCGGGGGCCGATGAGCGCGCTGGTCACGGCGGGATGCGCGGTCACGAACCCGAGCGCGAGCTGGATCATGGTCAGACCGGCCTCGTCGGCGACCTTGGCCAGTTGCTCGACGGCGTCGAGCCTGGCCCGGTTGGAGGGGATGGTGACATCGAAGCGCTCCGGCATCAACGCCGAGCGGTTGGTGGTGATGGACCGGCCCTCGCGGATGGCGCCCGACAGCCAGCCCGAGGCCAGCGGGCTCCACACCAGCACGCCCAGCCCGTACTCCTCGGTGACGGGCAGTACGTCGCGCTCGATTCCGCGCTGCAGGATCGAGTAGCTGGGCTGTTCGGTGACATAGCGGCTCAGGCGGTGCTCGCGGGCGGCCCACTGGGCCTGGACGACGCGGTAGGCGGGGAAGGTCGAGGAGCCGAAGTGGCGGATCTTCCCCGCGCGCTGCAGGTCGGTGAGCGCCGACAGCGTCTCCTCGTCGCTGGTGGCCGGGTCCCATCGGTGGATCTGGTAGAGATCGACGTGGTCGACGCCGAGACGGCGCAGGCTGTTGTCCAGCTCGGTGACCAGCCAGCGGCGTGAGCTGCCCCGGTGATTGGGCTCGTCGCCCATGGGCATGCCTGCCTTGGTGGCCAGCACGATGTCGTCGCGACGGCCGGCGATGGCCTCGCCGACCATCTCCTCCGACTCGCCGGCGCTGTACATGTCGGCGGTGTCGATGAGGTTGATCCCGGCCTCGAGAGCGGCATCGACGAGGGCGGTGGCCTCGTCCTGGGTGGTGCGCCCGATCCTGCCGAAGTTCATCGCGCCGAGTGCGAGGGAGCTGACCTGCACACCGGTGCGGCCCAAGGTGCGGTACTGCATGAGCGTGTTCCTCCACTGCGGGGAAGCGTGGTGGCATTGCGCGGCGGCAATGCGTGGTTTGGTGGCCGGGCCCCTGCTCTGGCATCATGGACAAACGGAACCTGGCTCCGGTAAAGATACGGAACGTCGTTCCGTTTGACAAGCCCGGCAGTGGAGGGAGCGGCGCGGTGAGCGACGGCGACAGGGGCGCGGGACCCTCGGCCCGGTCCAAGCGGGCGGACGCCCGGCGCAATCAGGAGACCCTGCTCGACGCGGCCGCCTCGGTCTTCATCGCCTCGGGCGTGGAAGCCCCGGTGCGCGACATCGCGGCCAAGGCCGGCGTCGGAGTGGGCACGATCTACCGCCACTTCCCGACGCGGGCGGACCTGATCATCGCCGTCTACCGGCACCAGGTCGAGGCCTGCGCCGAGGCCGGCCCGGCCCTGCTGGCGAGCAGCGCGACGCCGCATGCCGCGCTGGGGCAGTGGATCAATCTCTTTGTCGACTTCCTGGTCACCAAGCACGGCCTCGCCGCCGTGCTGCGGTCCGACAACGCGGGCTTCGACACGCTGCACTCGTACTTCATCGACCGCCTCCTCCCCGTGTGCACCCAACTGCTCGACGCGGCGGCCGACGCCGGGGAGATCCGGTCCGACCTGAAGGCGCTCGAGCTCATGCGCGGCGTCGGGAACCTCTGCATCGGCGCCGAGCACGATCCCAGCTATGACGCACGCCGACTGGTCGCACTCCTCATCGCGGGACTGCGCCAACCGCACTGACGGCGCCCGATTTCTGAGTACGTACCTGAGTATCCGGACGGATGCGGAGCCGACCGCATCCGCCCATTCTTGTCCGCATGAGTGAGACACCGGTCAAGCAGCAGAGCACGGCCGCGTTCTACGGTCAGGCGATCGCCTCCTTCGCCGTCGCCATGGCCGCCACCGCCATCGGAATCTTCCAGCTGAGCGCCGACGCCTGGGTGCGCGGCTTCCTCGCCATCTCCGTGCTCTACCTGGTGACCTCCGCCTTCACCCTGGCCAAGGTGATCCGGGACCGGCAGGAGGCCGGGCAGATCGTCAGCCGGGTCGATCAGGCGCGGGTGGAGAAGCTGCTCGCGAACCACGATCCCTTCGAGAAGCTGTAGACCTGCCGCGCGCCGCCCGGCGCTACTCGTCGATGACGAGCCCCTTGGCCTCGAGCACCGCCGCCAGCCGGCTGACCTCGATCACGCTCTTCCCCGCGCGGTAGGCGGCGATATACGCGTCTTCCGCGTCGACGCGGGCCTGGGACTTGGCTATGACGTCCTTCAGATCCTCGCGGCGCACTACCACGACCCCGTCGGCGTCCGCGCGCACCACATCTCCCGGGCGGACGATCTCGCCGCCGATCAGGACGGGTTCGGCCATCGGGCCTACGGTCTCCTTGACCGTGCCCTTCATGCTGACGCCGTACGAGAACACCGGGAAACCCAGCTTCCGCAGCTCCTGCGTGTCGCGGACACCGGTGTCGGTGACGAGACCGCCGAGCCCCTTGGCCACACACGCGTTGGCCAGCACATCGCCGAAGGAGCCCGCCTCGGCGTACTGGCCCGCGGAGACCACGATGACATCGCCGGGGCGGGCATGGGCGATGGCCACCTGGAGCATGATGTTGTCCCGGGGCGCGCAGCGCACGGTGAAGGCGGGGCCGCATACCGACATGGTGGGATCGATCGGCTTGATGGTGGAGTCCAGGGCCCCGAGGCGGCCCTGGGCCTCGTGGACGGTGGCGGCGGAGTACCCGCCCAACTGGTCGACGAGGGCGGGGTCGGGCCGGTCGAACCGGGTGGTGACGCGCAGCATGTGACTCCTTGAGGTGTTCAGGAAAGGTCCGCACAGGCGCGGGCGATGCCCTCGCACGCCGCGGTGAGGATGTCGTGGGAGGTCGCGAAGGAGACGCGGAAGTACCCCGGTGCGCCGTACGCGGCGCCGTGGATCACCGCCACCCGCCGTGACTCCAGCAGATGGGCGGCGAAGTCCTCGTCGGTGCGGATCTTGTCGCCGGACGGGGTGCGCCTGCCGATGACTCCGGCGCAGTTGACGAAGGCGTAGAAGCCACCGCTGGGCGGGGTGCAGGAGAGACCGGGGGTGTCATTGATCCGTTTGACCACGTCGTCGCGGCGCCCGCGGTAGACGGACACGCAGTCGCGGACGAAGCTCTGGTCACCGGTGAGCGCGGCGGTGGCGGCGGCCTGGCTGATGGACGAGGGACACGAGGAGATCTGGGACTGCAGGGTGTTGATGGCGCCGACGAGTTCGGCGTTGCCCGCGCCGTATCCGATCCGCCAGCCGGTCATCGCGTAGGTCTTGGAGACGCCGTTGGTGAGGAAGACCCGGTCGGCCAGGCGCGGTTCGACGCCCGCCATGCTGGGGACGCGGCCCGGCTCGTACCAGATCTCGTCGTAGATCTCGTCGGTGAGCACCTGGACGTGGGGGTGGTCGAGCAGTACCTCGGCGAGCGCGCGCAGTTCCCCGGCGGTGTAGGCGGCGCCCGTCGGGTTGCCCGGGGAGTTGAGGACGACCCAGCGGGTGCGGTCGGTGAGGGCCGGGGCGAGCCGCTCCGGGGTCAGCTTGAATCCATCCGCCTCCGGGCAGTCCACGATGACCGGTGTGCCGTCGTTGGCGAGCACCATGTCCGGGTAGGACACCCAGTAGGGGGCGGGGATGACGACCTCGTCGCCCGCGTCCAGGGTGGCCATCAGGGCGAGGAAGATGACCTGCTTGCCACCACCGCCGACCACGATCCGGTCTCCGGGACAGTCCAGTCCGTGGCGCAGCCGGAGCCGGTCCGCGATGGCGGCCCGCAGCTGCGGGGTGCCGTTGACGGGGGTGTATTTGGTGGCGCCCTGCCGCATCGCCTCGATCGCGGCGTCCTTCACATGGGCGGGGGTGTCGAAGTCGGGCTCGCCCACCGTGAGATCGAGGATCTCCACGCCCCGGGCCTTCAGCTCGCGGACCCGCTGGGCGGCCGCCGTGCTCGGTGAGGGCTTGATGCGGCTCACGCGCTGCGCCGTGCTCATTCAGTCCGTCCTGCGCTCGAAGTTGAGGCCACCGGGCACCTGGAAGGTGGGCAGGATCTCCACATGGCCGATGTTCACGTGGCGCGGTGATCCGACGGCGTACTCGATGGCGTCGGCGATGTCCTCCGGCTTCAGCGACTCGTAGCCGTCGTAGTACTGCCGCCGCGCCTCCTCCATGTCGCCCAGCAGCCGGCCGAAGATCTCCGTTTCCACCCGCCCGGGGCAGATCTCGGTGACCCGGATGCGGCGGCCGTACGCGTCGACCCGGAGCTGGCGGGAGAGGGTGTGCACGGCCGATTTGGTGGCGTGGTAGATGGTGTTTCCGCCGAAGTTGTACACGGCGGCGATGGAGCTGATGTTCACGATGTGTCCGAGGTCGCGTGCGACCATCCCGGGCATGACCAGCCGTACCAGGTGCAGAACGGCTTGGACGTTGACCGCTATCTGCTCGTCGACGGCGAACTCGTCGGCGGTGAGGATGTTCCCGGAGCGCGATACCCCGGCGTTGTTGACGAGCAGGTCGACGTCGACGCCGTGCAGTTCCCTGGTGAGCGCGGAGGTGTCCGTGATGTCGACGGCGTGGGGAACGCAGCCGGTCCGCCGGGCGAGGTCGTCCAGCCGCCCGGCGTCGCGGGCGAGCGCGTGGACCTCGAGGCCCTGCTTCGCCAGCCGTTCGACGACCACCGCTCCGATACCGGTGGAGGCGCCGGTCACCAGTGCGGTCTTGTAGTCGGAAAAGGGCATGTGAGCTTCACTCCTGGGAGATGGGGTTGGTTCGGGTGAGGGAGCGGCCTGCGGGTGGTCCGGGTCGTGGAGCGGCCCGGCGTTACGCGTCGCGCAGCGGCAGATGGGCCCTGTCCGACACCCGGGAGACGGCGATGAGCGTGCCGAGGGCGGTGATGACCGCGTAGAAGGCGGGCATGGTGACGTTGCCGGTACGGCTGATGAGGAAGGCCATCAGCAGGGGCGCGGTGCCCCCGAAGAGGGCCGAGGAGATGTTGTAGCCCAGGCCGTAGGCGGAATAGCGCACCCGGGTGGGGAAGAGCTCGACGAGCAGGATGTGGATGACGCCGGTGTGGCCCGCGAAGATGGCGGCCATGACGCATGCGCCGATGACGGCCAGCGCCACATTGCCCGTGCCGATGAGCAGGTAACAGGGCACACCGGCGATGGCCATGGCGATGGCGGCGGCCATGAGCACCTTCTTCCGCCCGATCCGGTCGGAGAGCGCGCCCATGAACGGGATGGCGAGGGATATGGTCACCAGGCTGGCCGCGGTGACCAGCAGACTCTGCACCTTGCCGAAGTGCAGCTCACCGCTCATGAACGTCGGCATATAGCTGAACAGCACGTAGTAGCCGGATCCGTTCATGAGCGGGATGAACAGGGCGAGCAGCATCGCGCGGCGGTGCTCGGCGGAGGCGAACGCCTCCTTGAGCGGGTTCCTGGACAGCCCGCCCTCCTCCCTCAGCCGGGTGAAGTTCGGCGTGTCGCTGATCCGCTTGCGGATGTAGAGCCCGGCGATGCCCAGCGGAATGGCCAGCAGGAACGGAATGCGCCAGCCGTAGGACTCCATGGCGTCCGCCCCGAGGGCGCTGGTCATGCCCGCCGCGATCAGCGTGCCGGTCAGCAGGGAGAGGAACGAGGCGATCTGCGCGTAGCTGGTGTACAGACCGCGTTTGCCCTCGGGAGCGTGCTCCGCGAGGAAGGTCATCGCGCCCGATGCCTCGCCACCGACGGAGAAGCCCTGGAGCACCCGCAGCAGGATCAGCAGCGCGGGCGCCGCCACACCGATGCTCGCGTACGTCGGCAGGAGGCCGATCGCCGCCGTCGCCACGCTGATCAGCATGATGACGAAGACGAGCATCCGCTGCCGGCCCATGCGGTCACCGAGGTGGCCGCAGATGATGCCGCCGAGGGGGCGGAAGAAGAATGAGACGGCGTATCCGAGGAAGACGAGCTGCACCTGTACCGCGTTGGTGGCGTCCGGGAAGAAGACGGCGCCCAAGGTGCCGGCCATGAAGCCGAAGATGCCGTTGTCGTAGAGCTCGGCGAAGATGCCGACGCACCCGGCGAGCGTCACCTTCCTCGCGGTTCTGGGATCGACGACATGGGAGGCCGGCTGAGCGGCGACGGCGGTCATAATGTCTCTTTT
>NZ_JAAAYH010000750.1:0-2261 GCF_018035285.1 Streptomyces sp. MK37H
CCCGCGTTGCCACCGGGCACCGGCGCCGCGGACGCGGCGCTGCCTCCGGCGACGACGGCGGCGGCACCGAGGGCAATGACACCGAGAGTCTTGAGGGTTCCCTGCTTCATCAGAAATCTGTCCTTGAGACGGGGGCTTGACCGATACGGAAACGTAGTCATGGATTTCGGCTGCCCGCAAACACCGAAAACGGCCTCCGTTACCCCGCCCAGGTCGTGCGCCGGGTGCGCCCGCTCAGCTGCTCTTGGGTGCGGAATCCCTGGTCACAGCCGACGCGGAGGCCACATTGCGGAACAGCCATTCGGACTTCAACTCGGCGTATCCGGGCTTGATCACGTCATTGATCATCGCCAGACGTTCGTCAAAAGGAATGAAGGCTGATTTCATCGCATTGACCGTGAACCATTGCATGTCGTCGAGCGTGTAATGGAATGTTGATACAAGATGCCGGAATTCCCCGCTCATGCTCGTCCCGCTCATCAGACGATTATCCGTATTCACGGTGGCGCGGAAATGCAGCCGGCGGAGCAGCCCGATGGGGTGCTCGGCGTAGGAACTGGCCGCGCCGGTCTGGAGGTTGGAGGTCGGGCACAGCTCCAGCGGGATGCGCTTGTCGCGGACGTACGAGGCGAGGCGGCCGAGGGTGAGGGAGCCGTCGTCCCCGACCTCGATGTCGTCGATGATGCGGACGCCGTGGCCCAGCCGGTCGGCGCCGCACCACTGGAGCGCCTGCCAGATGGACGGCAGTCCGAACGCCTCGCCCGCGTGGATCGTGAAGTGGTTGTTCTCCCGCTTCAGATACTCGAACGCGTCCAGGTGGCGGGTGGGCGGGAAACCGGCCTCGGCGCCCGCGATGTCGAAGCCGACCACGCCCAGGTCGCGGTAGCGGTTGGCGAGTTCGGCGATCTCCAGGGCGCGGGCCGCGTGGCGCATCGCGGTCAGCAGCGCGCCGACGCGGATGCGGTGGCCGTTCTCCCAGGCCCGCCGCTCACCCTCGCGGAAGCCCTCGTTGACCGCCTCGACGACCTGCTCCAGGGTCAGCCCGCCCTCGAGGTGCTGCTCGGGGGCGTAGCGGATCTCGGCGTAGACGACGCCGTCCTCGGCGAGGTCCTCGGCGCATTCGGCGGCGACCCTGACGAGCGCGTCGCGGGTCTGCATCACGCCGACGGTGTGGGAGAACGTCTCCAGATAGCGCTCCAGCGAGCCGGAGTCCGCCGCCTCGCGGAACCAGATGCCCAGCTTGTCGGGCTCGGTCTCCGGGAGCGCGTCGTACCCGGTCTCCCTCGCGAGGTCGACGATGGTGCCCGGGCGCAGCCCACCGTCGAGGTGGTCGTGCAGCAGCACCTTGGGGGCGCGGCGGATCTGTTCGGGGGTGGGCTCATGGGTGTGCTCGCTCGTCATCTGGGCAGCGTAGCCCCTACGCGCGTAGAACGTGAGGGATAGATACGGAACAGTGACCCGCACGGGTAGTGGAGTACACCAGTCCTTCTGCGATCGTGTCGCCATGGCTCAGCAAGCGTTGCCCGAGCGGGGCGCACGGCTGGGGCGGCCGATGGGCGCGGCCGCCGCGCGAACGACCGTACATGGTGTGGTGCTGCTGCTCCCCGAGGGGGAGCCCAGCGGGACCAGACGGCCGTCCAGACTCTCGGTGGCCGCCACGCTGCCGCTGGCCCGGCGGCTGGTCCGGGCCGGCCGGGAGGAGGGGCTGGCCGCCCATGTCGTCCACTACCGGTGCCGGGGCTGGAACGGGGCGGCCGCCGATGCCGCGTCCGATGCCACCTGGGCCGTGGAGGAGGTGGTGCGGCGCTACGGCGACGTGCCGGTCTGCCTCGTGGGCCACGGCATGGGCGGGCGCGCCGCCCTCCGCGCCGCCGGGCACGAGGCCGTCACCTCGGTGGTGGCGCTGGCGCCCTGGCTTCCGGCGCCGGACGAGGTGCTCGAACCCGAACCGGTGAAACAGCTGGTCGGACGGCAGGTGCTGATCGCCCACGGTACGAATGACGAGCGCACCGACCCCGAGCTGTCCTACCGGCTGGCGGAGCGGGCGAAGAAGGCCAACCGCGATGTGTGCCGCTTCGAGGTGCACACCGACGGGCACGGGCTGCATCAGCACCGCTCCGAGGTGCAGGCGCTGGCCGCGGACTTCCTCCTCGGCTCCCTCTTCCACTCCGGTTTCTCCCGCCCGGTGGCCGACGCGCTGGCGGCTCCGCCGCCGCTGGGCCTGCGGATGCCACTGGCGGCGGGCTTCGGGGCGAACCTGG
>NZ_JAAAYH010000751.1:0-2247 GCF_018035285.1 Streptomyces sp. MK37H
TGGGCGGCACCGCCCCTCGCCGCCATCGGGCCGCACCCATGTGCCGGGCGACACCCCCTCGCCATCCCGCCTCGATGCCCGGTCCGCCCCGAGCGCGGTCGCGTCGGCCGCGGCCCGCGCCGGATCATCCCCACCACGCGTCCGCAGGTGCGCCGTCGCGCGGGGGCGGTTCGCACGGCCATGCGCCGTGCGGTCACCATCGGGGGACGGCTCCCCGTCGAGACAGGGCTCGGCCAAGCCGGTGGCGGAGGCCTCCCCGCCGAACGCACCGGCGAACCCCGACGCGTGCGCGTCGCCGCCGCGCGGCTCGGCATGGGCCGGGGCCGGGCCGTCGCCGCCTGGGGCGGCGCCGGCCTCGGCGTCATCCGTCAGCAGGCGACGGTACACGGCGCTCCGCGCCCTCAGCTCCTCGTCCGTGCCCACGTCCGCGACCCGGCCCCGGTCCATCACCGCGATGCGGTCGGCGAGGGCGAGGGTGGAGGGGCGGTGGGCGATCAGCAGGGTGGTGCGGCCCGCCATGACGCCCCGGAGCGCCTCGTGGATCTCGTGCTCCACGCGCGCGTCCACCGCCGAGGTGGCGTCGTCCAGGACGAGCAGCCGGGGGTCGGTGAGGATCGCGCGGGCCAGGGCCAGCCGCTGGCGCTGGCCGCCGGAGAGGGTCAGCCCCTGCTCGCCGACCTCGGTGTCATAGCCGTTCGGCAGCTCGGAGATGAAGCCGTCGGCCTGCGCGGCGCGGGCGGCGGCCCGGATCCGCTCCTCGCTCGCGTCCGGCAGCCCGTAGGCGAGGTTGGCGCGCACGGTGTCGGAGAAGAGGAAGCTGTCCTCCGGCACCAGCCCGACCGCCCCGCGCAGCGAGTCGTACGTCAGCTCCCGCACATCGTGGCCGCCGATCCGCACCGCGCCCGACGACACATCGTAGAAGCGCGGCAGCAACAGGGACAGCGTCGACTTGCCGCTTCCGGAGGCGCCCACGACGGCCAGGGTCTCGCCCGGCTCGATGCGCAGGGACACCTCGGACAGCACCGGCCGCTCGGGGTCGTAGCCGAAGCTCACCCGGTCGAACTCGACCGTCGCCGGGGCGTCCTCGGGAAGCTCCCTGGCGTCGGGGCGCTCGTCGATGACCGGCTCGGTGTCGATGAGCTCGAAGACGCGCTCGACCCCGGCCCGCGCCTGCTGCCCGATGGTCAGCAGCATCGTGAGCATCCGCACCGGGCCCACGAGCTGGGCGAGATACGTCGAGAAGGCCACGAAGGTGCCGAGGGTGATCTGGCCCCGCGTGGCCATCCAGCCGCCGAGCGCCAGCATGGCGACCTGGCCGAGGGCGGGGACGGCCTGGAGGGCCGGGGTGTAGCGGGAGTTCAGCCTTACGGTCCGCAGCCGGGCGGCGAACAGCCCCCGGCCGACCTCGCGCAGCTTATCGGTCTCCTGCGCCTCCTGCCCGAACCCCTTGACCACCCGGACACCGGTCACGGCACCGTCGACCACGCCCGCGACGGCGGCCGCCTGCCCCTGGGCGTACCAGGTGGCGGGGAAGAGCCGGATGCGGCTGCGCGAGGCGAGGATCCACAGGGCGGGGGCGACGGCGAGGGCGACGACGGTGAGCAGCGGCGAGAGCACCGCCATCACGACGAGCGAGACCAGGAAGAGCAGAATGTTGCCGATCATCATCGGCACCATGAAGAGCAGGCCCTGGATCAGCTGGAGGTCGCTGGTGGCCCGGCCGATGATCTGGCCGGTGGAGAGCTTGTCCTGCCGTCTGCCGTCGAAGCGGGCGATGGCCGCGAACATCTCCGTGCGCAGGGCGTGCTGGACGTCGAGGGCGAGCCGTCCGCCGTAGAAGCGGCGGACGTAGGTGAGGACGTACACCACGAGGGCGGCGACGATCAGCAGGGTGGCCCAGGGGGCGAGGGGCCGGTCGTGCGAGACGATCACATCGTCGATGATCAGCTTCGGCACCAGCGGGACGAGCGCCATGACGGCCATTCCGGCGAGCGAGGCGCCGAGGGCGAGCAGCACATCGCTGCGGTACTGCCAGCAGTAGCCGAACAGCCGCCTTACCCAGCCCTGTCCGGCTTCCGGGCCATCCGAATCCGGTCCACCCGCATCCCTTTTGCCCGTTTCATCCGACGCGCCCGCCGCTACGTCCGCCACCCGTGAACCTCCCGATCCGCACACGCTTCCGGAAGGCACCAACACACTGATGTGCGGATTTCATCCTGCCGCAACAAATGGATCGGGGCGCGGCGC
>NZ_JAAAYH010000752.1:0-2244 GCF_018035285.1 Streptomyces sp. MK37H
CACCGCGCGCATCGTCGCCGGTGACCATCTGCTCACGGTCAATCCCGTCGACGGCAGCGAGATAGAACCCTGCCCGCCCGGTGAGCGCCCCGCCCGGCCCGAGCGCCACGGCCCCGACGAGCGGGCCGAACTGCGCCGCGCCGCCGCCGCGCCCCGCCCGTCCGGCACCGTCCTGCCCGAGCTGCCGGTGCTGGAGCGCGACGAGGAGCGGGAGCGGCTCGCCCGGCTGCTCGCCCGAGGCCGCTCGGTGCGGGTCACCGGGCCCTCCGGCGCCGGGCGCAGCACCCTGCTGGAGGCCGTCGCCTCCGACTGCGAGCGGCTCGCGCCCGACGGTGTCGTACGCCTCTCCGGCTACCACCGCACCCCCACCGACCTCCTCCACGACCTCTACGCCGCCGTCCTCAGCGCCCCGCTCCACCGGCCGGACCGCGCGGAGCTGCTGGCGGCGGTCCAGGAGATCGGCGCGGTCGTCGTCCTGGACGACATCGAGTTCGGCGGCGCCGCGCTGGACGAGTTCCTCGACGCGACCCCCGAATGCGCGTTCCTGATCTCCGCCACCCCCGATGTCCCGGCACCGTCCCCCGACTCCCACCTGGAGGAGGTCTTCCTCTCCGGGCTCAGCCGTACGGCCGGACTCGAGCTGCTGGAGCGGGCCGCACGACGGCCCCTGGACGAGGACGAGGCGAGCTGGGCCGCGGACCTGTGGTTCGAGTCCGAGGGGCTGCCGCTGCGCTTCGTCCAGGCGGGCGCGCTGCTGCGGCAGCGGGACGCCCAGCGCGACGACGCCTCCGCACCGGAGGCCGAGGTCCCGCTGCCCTCGATCGCCGAGGCGGCGTCCCCCGCCGCGCTGCTCGCCGCCCGGCTGGGCGAGGCGGCCCGCGACGCCCTGCGGTTCGCGGTCGCGCTCGGCGGCGAATGCCCGCACCAGGCGCACCTGCCCGCGCTGTCCGGGGACCCCCACGCGGACACCGCCCTCGGCGAGCTGCTCGGCTGCGGCCTCGTCACCCCGGCTGGATCGCACTACCGGCTGGCGGCGCGCGTCACCGCCCAGCTCGCGGAGGCGGGCTACGCCGACGAGGACGCCGGGCGCGCGCACACCGTCGCCCAGCACTACGCCTGGTGGGCCGGCCACCCCTCGGTGGCCCCCGAGCGCGTCGCAGCCGAGGCCGACGCGATCCTCGCGGCGATGACAGCGCTCATCGGCAGCCGCGAGGCGGGCCACGCCGACGCCGCCGTGCTCCTGGCCCGCGCTGCCGCGCCCGCTCTCGCCGCGGCGCTGCACTGGGGCGCCTGGGAGCGCGCGGTGCGGCACGGTCAGGAGGCCGCGCGGCTGGCGGGGCAGGTCGCGGACGAGGCGTACTTCCACCACGAGCTGGGCGTTCTCGCGCTGTGTACGGGCCATCTGGACCGGGCCCGCGCCGAGCTGGAGGCGTCCATCGGGCTGCGGGGCGTCCTGGCGGACAAGCGGGGCACGGTCGCGGGCCGGCGCGCGCTGGCGCTGGTCGCCGACCGCTCGCCCGGCTCGGCGATGGCCGGGGCGTTCGGGACGAGCGGTGGGAACCGTAAGGACGACGCGGCGCCCCCGGCGACGGGCGGAGCGCCGGACGACACCGAGACCACGATCGTCACCCCGAAGGTGGCGACGACGACGCCGATGGCCGCCATGGGCGGCACGGCGGCGACGACGGCGGTGACGGCGGTGACCGCGGCGGTTCCGTCCGCCTCCCGGACCTCGGTGGCGGCCCCCGCCACCGCCACGGCCCTTACCGCCGCCTCCGCCCCCGCCCGGCCCTCGGGCGGCAAGCCGGGCGGTCTGCGGCGGCTGGCGACGCACGGTGCCCGGCGCAATGTGGTCGCGGCGGCCTCGGGTGTGCTGCTGGTGGCCGTGCTCGGCACCGTGGTGACCCTGGGCACCTCGGGCGACGACTCCGACAGCCCGGCCGACAAGGTCAAGCCGGACCGTTCGGCCAGTCAGCGGGACGACGACAAGGGCCTGACCGCCGACGAGCCCACGAGCGGCACCAGCCAGGCCCCCCAGCCGGGCCTCAGCGGGGTGCCGAAGGCGTCCACGTCCCCGACCGCGCCGAGCGGCAGCGGCTCGCCCGGCGGCTCCACGGCGACCAGCGGCCCGTCGTCCACGAGCGGCTCGCCCTCGGACACCGAGCGGCCGCCCTCGCCGCCGTCCTCGCACCCCACGACCTCCGACCCGCGGCCGACGACGAAGCCGCCGACGGGCAGGCCGAC
>NZ_JAAAYH010000753.1:0-2241 GCF_018035285.1 Streptomyces sp. MK37H
TGCCGCGGCCGGAGGCGCCCGCCGCGCCGCCGGTGCGGCCGGTGCCGCTCGCCGTGTCCGGGCTGCTCGCCGCGGCGCTGACCGCGTACGTATGGTCCGCCCACGGGGCCAAGCCCGGCGTCCTGCTGCTGCTCGGCCTCGCCCTGGGCGTCGCCCTCTTCCACTCCCGCTTCGGCTTCACCTCCGCCTGGCGGCAGCTGGTGGCCGTCGGCAACGGCACCGGGCTGCGCGCCCACGCCCTGCTGCTGGGCACGACGGCCACGCTGTTCGCCCTGCTCATCGGGACGAAAACCGGGCTGTTCGGCTCCGTGCCTGCGCCCTCGGGCGGACCGCTGGGGCTCGGGCTGCTGATCGGCTCGTTCCTCTTCGCCGTCGGCATGCAGCTCGGTGGGGCCTGCGCCTCCGGCACCCTCTTCGCGGTCGGCTCGGGGCAGACGTCGATCGTGCTCACGCTCGGCGGCTTCATCGGCGGCGCCACCCTCGCCGCCTGGCAGTTCGATCTGTGGAAGGACCTGCCCTCGCTGGAGCCGGTCGTCATGGCGGACCACATCGGCTGGTTCGGCTCGTGGGCGGTGACGATCCTCGTGCTCGCCGCCATCGTCCTGGTCAGCCGACGCGTCCAGGCCCGCCGCAACCCGCCGCCGACCGGTCCGGTGCCCTCCGCGCGCGGTGCCGCCGCCCGTGTGCTGCGCGGCTCCTGGCCGCTGGCGGTCGGCGCGCTGGCGCTGGCCGTGCTGGGCGCCGGTGTGCTGCTCGTCTCCGGTGGCGCGTGGGGCGTCACCAGCGCCTTCAGCCTGTGGGGCTCGGAGCTGGTCCGCGCGCTCGGCGGCCACCCGGAGAGCTGGAGCTGGTGGCAGCAGCCCGGGAACAAGGAGATGCTCGCGGGGCCCGTGCTCGCCGACAAGACCAGCCTCACCGACATCGGCATCATGATCGGCGCGGCGGTCGCCGCGGCGCTCGGCGGCACCTGGACCCTGCACCGTGGTGTGCCGTGGCGTACGGCGACCGCGGCGGTGCTCGGCGGGGTGCTGATGGGCATCGGTGCCCGGTTCGCGGGCGGCTGCAACATCGGCGCCTACCTCGCGGGCATCGCCTCCGGCAGCCTGCACGGCTGGGTCTGGGGTGCCTTCGCCCTCCTCGGCACCTGGGCCGGGCTGAAGCTGCGGCCGCTCTTCGGACTCGGGAACCCGAAGCCGGGCGACGGCGTCTGCTGACGGCGCCGGCCCGTGGCCGGGAGGCGCGGGAGTCCCCGCGCCGTACCCGCCGGGTCCTTCCCGCCGCCGCGCTGGCGCTCGCGGCCGGCGCCGTGACGCTGTCCGCGCTCCCGGGCTCCGCGGTGGCCGGGAGCGCGAGCTACGGCACTCCGACCATCAGTCTCACCACCTCGTACCTGTCCGGCGCCGTCGGCGCCACCGGCGACCCGACGGTGACCGTGAAGGTCGGCCAGAGCGGTGCCGACGCGGGCGCGCTCACCGTGTCCGCCACCGCCACCACCCGCGGCTCGGTCGCCCAGGCCGGGGGTCATGGTGAGCGGCACCGGCGCCACCCGCGAGGTGGCCATACGGGCGCGCGGCAAGGGCTACACCTCACCCTCAAGGTGACCGGCCTCGGCGGCAGGAGCGCCACCACCACCCTGCACTACGCCGCCTCCGGCGCCGTGCGGAACGCCGCCGACACCCGCTACCTGACCGGCTCCAGCGACTCCTCCGCCGCCGTGGACGTCGGCGGCGGCCATATGGTCGTCGCCGACGACGAGTCCAACGTCCTGCGCCTGTACCGGCGCGACGCGTCCGGCGCGCCGATGCGCACCTGGGACGTCAGCTCCGGCCTGGGCGTCGACAAGGAGATCGACATCGAGGGCGCGGCCCGCGTCGGCGACACCATCTACTGGACCGGCTCGCTGGGCAACAACAAGGACGGTGAGCCGAAGGAGGACCGCTTCACCCTCTTTACCACCACCGTCTCCGGTTCCGGCGCCGCCACCGACCTCGAGGTCGACGGCTCGTACCAGGGCCTGCCACTGCGTACATCGGCTTCCGGGCGCCGCTGGTGGCGCCCGCCGACGGCGGCAAGGCGCTGCTGGTCCCGGTCACCAACGCCGACGAACTGGCCCGGTCGGTGGGCGACAAGGACACCCACGCCACCTTCGGCGACCCGGTCACCCTCGACCTCGGGGGCCTGAGCGTCCGCGACATCCGCCGCAACGACAAGGGCCAGTACCTGATCGTGGCCGGTTTCTGG
>NZ_JAAAYH010000754.1:0-2208 GCF_018035285.1 Streptomyces sp. MK37H
AGACCGTCGTCGGCAGCGTCGGGTGGATGGGGGTCGGGTCGGTCTGCCGTGCCACGGTGTCCTCCAAAGCTCTTGGGCTGGTGGCCACGTCACTTCCGGGGCGGGTGCCCCAGTCCCCTGGGATATACGCATGGTCTCGGCGGTCGCTGTCGCCATGAGACGTTTTCCTGATCCGGATCCCGGCAATCGAAATCCAGACCATCCATCGTTCACCCACATCCTACGTACGACGGGTGCGCGGACCGCGCATGATGTGCGCGGCTCACGCGCGATGGGTGTGCGGCCCAGGCATGGCGCGCCCTCGGCCGTCGTCGCGGCGGGGCATCGCGGGGCGGGGGCACACGCCCTCGACGACCCGGGTCACTCGTCCTCGACGACCGTGACCTCGACCCCCTGGGCGCGCAGCGCGCGAATCTCCTCGGGGTCCGCGTCGCCGTCGGTCACCAGTGTCCAGCCGGGCGGCAGCCGTACCCAGGTGTGGAAGGGGCGGCGGCCGATCTTCGCCGAGTGGGCCAGGACGTACACCGCCTCCGCTCGGCGGGCCATCAGCTCCTTCAGGCGGGTCTGGCGCAGATCCGCTTCGCAGATGCCGTGTTCGGCCGTCACCCCGTCGGCGCCCAGGAAGACCCGGTCGAAGGTCATGCGCTCCAGGGCGGCCTCGGCGAGCGGGCCGAGGAAGCTCTGGCTCAGCGGGCGGAGCGTACCGCCGAGGCATTCCACCTGCACGGTCTCGACATCGGCGAGCTCCTGCAGCGCGGTGAGTCCGGTCGTGGCGACCGTGAGCCCCTCGGCGGTGCGCAGTTCATGCGCGAGGGCGCCGACGGTAGAACCGGCGTCGAGCAGCACCGTCTCCCCGGCGCGCACCGTCGACGCCGCCCAGCGCGCGATGGCCCGCTTGGCCTCGAACGCCTCGCCCGTGCGCTGGCGCAGCGACGCCTCCGGGTGGGCCACCAGGGCCATCGCCCCGCCGTACGTCCGCGCCAGCCGACCGTCCGCCGTGAGCTGTGCGAGGTCCCGGCGGATGGTGGATGCGGTGACCCCGAAGGTGCGGGACAGCTCCTCCACGCTGGTCAGACCCGTGGTCGTGGCCAGGTGGACGATCTGGTCGCGCCGGGCCCGCGCTCCGTTCACCGGCATGTCTTTCGCGTTCTTCACCGTGGACTCGGCCTCGCGTTCCTCGACGTGGCTCTCCGCGTCAGCGGGCGGGGGACGGCGACATCTCGGCGGCCTGCCGCAGCGCCTCGATCATGCTACCGGCGTCGGCCACGCCCGTACCCGCGATGTCGAAGGCGGTGCCGTGGTCGACGGAGGTGCGGATGACGGGCAGACCGACGGTCAGGTTGACCCCGGCCTCCAGACCCAGCACCTTGACCGGGCCGTGCCCCTGGTCGTGGTACATCGCCACGATCAGGTCGTAGTCTCCGCGCCCGGCCAGGAAGAAGGCGGTGTCGGCGGGGAGCGGGCCGCGGGCGTCGATGCCGTCGGCGCGCAGCACCTCCAGCGCGGGCACGATCTTCTCCTCCTCCTCGCCGTAGCCGAACAGGCCGTTCTCACCGGCGTGCGGATTGATCCCGCATACCCCGATCACCGGTTCGGGGGTGCCGGCGCGGACCATCGCCTCATGGCCGCGGCGCACGGTGCGCTCGACCAGGCCGGGCTCGATCTTCCGCACGGCGTCGATGAGCCCGATGTGGGTGGTGACGTGGATGACCTTCACCGTGGGGGTGGCCAGCATCATCGACACCTCCTCGATCCCGGTGAGATGGGCCAGAAGCTCGGTGTGGCCGGGGAACACATGGCCGCCCGCGTGCAGCGCCCTCTTGTTGAGCGGCGCGGTGCAGATGCCTTGCACCTCCCCGTTCATGGCGAGTTCGGCGGCGGTCCGTACGTACTGGTACGCCGCGTCCCCGGCGATGGGGGAGAGCTCGCCCCACGGCAGATCGGCGGGGAGCAGCCCGAGGTCGATGACGTTGATCCGGCCCGGGGTGAACACCGCCTCGCCGGGCGCGGCCACGGTGGCGACCTCGCACGCGATGTCGCGCAGCCGGGCGGCCCGCCGCAGCCGCTCCGCGTCCCCGATGACCACCGGGCGGCAGCGCCGCAGGGTGTCCGGGTCGAGCAGCGCGGGGACGACCACCTCGGGTCCGATACCGGCGCCGTCGCCCATGGTGACCGCGATCAGCGGAAGCGGGGCGGGATCGGTGTCCG
>NZ_JAAAYH010000755.1:0-2163 GCF_018035285.1 Streptomyces sp. MK37H
CCACCTTCCGCCTTGACCGCCCCCCGATGAACGCGCTCGACATCGCCACCCAGGACCGGCTGCGGGAACTCGCGGCCGAGGTGACCCGCCGCGACGACGTGCGCGCGGTGGTCATCTGGGGTGGTGAGAAGGTGTTCGCGGCCGGCGCGGACATCAAGGAGATGCGGGAGATGGACCACGCCGCGATGGTGGCCCGCTCCGGTGACCTGCAGGAGTCCTTCACCGCCGTGGCCCGGATCCCCAAGCCCGTGGTCGCCGCCGTCACCGGCTACGCCCTCGGCGGCGGCTGCGAGCTGGCGCTGTGCGCCGACTTCCGGATCGCCGCGGAGAACGCCAAGCTCGGCCAGCCCGAGATCCTGCTCGGCCTGATCCCGGGCGCGGGCGGCACCCAGCGGCTGGCCCGGCTGGTCGGCCCGGCCAAGGCCAAGGACCTCATCTTCACGGGCCGTCAGGTCAAGGCCGACGAGGCGCTCGCCATGGGCCTGGTGGACCGGGTCGTACCGGCCGAGGAGGTCTATGAGCAGGCCCACGCCTGGGCGGCGAAGCTGGCCAAGGGCCCGGCGATCGCGCTGCGCGCGGCCAAGGAGTCGGTGGACCGGGGGCTGGAGACCGACCTCGACAGCGGTCTCGCCATCGAACGGAACTGGTTCGCCGGGCTGTTCGCCACCGAGGACCGGGAGATCGGGATGCGCAGCTTTGTCGAGGACGGGCCGGGCAAGGCCACGTTCCGCTGACACCCGACCGGTTCCGATCGCCTCGGCCGAGGCGGGGAGCCACCCCGGCCGGGAAGCCGCCCCGGCCGAGGTCGGGAAGCCGCCCCGGCCGAGGTCGTGGAGCCGCCTCGGCCGAGGTCGTGGAGCCGCCTCGGGCGGGGTTGCGGAGCCCGGGTATGCCCCGTGCGAGCGAATTTTCTTCGCCAACGATCGGCCTTCGACTGACCCGGTCCGGTACGCTGGGTGATCACGCGTACGCGCGGTGACATCGCTGGTCAGCTGGGGTGTTGCGGTTCCCCAACTGCCCTTGGCATATGTCGGATCGGATTTATGGAGCCTCGGGCTCCGGTGTTCGGAATCCCATGGTTCCGCCCCGGATGGCCTTTTGGGCGGCCATGATGGGGGGCATGGCGGGCTTGGAGGGAATGGAGCAGCCGCAGCAGCGCACTGGTACGGCTGCGGTGCGGGGGGCGCCGTCCGTCGAGGACGATCTGGCCCTCAGAGCGCTTGACCTCTTCGGGAACCCCGCGTGCGAGGAGGTGCGGCTGCCCTCCCGCCCCGAGTCCGCGGGGACCGCCCGCCGGATGGCCGAATTCGTGGTGGCGCGGGACTGGGGGCTGGGCCTTCACCTCGCCGAGCACACGGTGCTGCTGGTCTCCGAGCTCGTCGGCAACGCCGTACGGCACACCGGCGCCCGCACCTTCGGGCTGCGGATGCTGCGGCGGCGCGGCTGGATCCGGGTCGAGGTCCGCGACCCGTCCCGGGGGCTGCCGTGTCTGATGCCGGTGGCGGAGCTCGATACCAGCGGACGCGGGCTGATGCTGGTCGACCAGCTCTCCCAGCGGTGGGGGGTCGATCTGCTGCCGTGCGGCAAGACGACCTGGTTCGAGATGCGAGTGGCCGAAAACTGAGCGTGTGTACGCCGGTACGGACCTCGCGCGGAAGGTGAAAGGGGCCCCCGTGTCGTCGCGCGCCGACGGCACGGGGGCCCCTTCCGTCCCCGGCCATGGCGCGAAAGGGGTGTTCGCCGTGGCATTCGGGGGAAGCGACCTCGCTCGGGTCAATGGGGGCCGCGGCCCCGACTATCGCAGAGGCGGTAGACCACTTCCAAGCCAATCCAAGGTGAGCTGTAACACTTGCCTTGTTAATGGCGGGTAGAGCGGCAAATTTCCTTTGTTGTCGACCTGATTCTTTCGAAACTCCAGTGGTCCAGACCGTGACGCGAAATCTTTCTTTGCGTGGCGGTTCTTGGCATGGCCCTGTCGAGGACCCACCATGGAACCGCGCTACGCGCGTCACACCCCCACGCGTCACCCCCTTTGTCCCCGCTACGACATTCGGGAGACCCCCCATGGAAGCGCACGGCCGCACCCCCACCCGGCGCACCCTGCTCCGCTCGGGCGCCTACCTCGCCACCGCCGCCACCGGACTCGCCGCCACGGCCGCGACG
>NZ_JAAAYH010000756.1:0-2132 GCF_018035285.1 Streptomyces sp. MK37H
GTACGGCTGGAATGCCTCCGAGCCGGGGAAGCCGTAGCGGTTCACCCAGATCCGCCGCATGCCCGGGTACCGCTTGGTCGGCATGATGTCGTACTCCCAGCCCTGGGCGGTGTGGATGATGTCCTCGGGGCCGCGGCCGGTGGCCGTCATGAGGTACTCGAACGCCTGCGGCAGCGGCTTGTAGGCGCCGGCCTGCTCGGCGGTGAGCACATGGTCGAAGTCCACGCCCAGCGCCTCGACGGCGTAAGTGATCAGGTCGTCCTCGCTGTTGGAGAGGATCGCGATGTCGTACTCGCCCTTGAGGCGGCGCAGCGCGTCGGGGACCTCGCGGAAGGGGGTGAACTTCTTGATGGCCTCGATCAGCGCCTCGCCGTCCTCGTCCCGGTACTCCAGGCCGTGCAGCGTCATGACATTGCGCAGCGTACGGCGGACGACTTCCCGGTAGGGCAGGTACTCGTCCAGGACGCCCTGGAAGCGCATCACATACGCGTCGTGGTGGAACTGATCGGGGTCCACGCCGAGCTCGGCGAGCCGGTCCTTGACGATCTCGTGGGTGGCGGTGCGGGTGTCGAAGTTGATGAGCGTGCGGTAGCAGTCGAAGGAGACCAGCTTGCGCATGGACGAGTCCTTTCCGGTGAGCGGTTTTGACGGAACGTCAGGCGCGGCTGCTGGCTTCGGCCAGGCCGAGGTTCTTGGTCTCGGGGGCGAGTACGACGGACACCACCAGGCCGATGAGCGTGATGGCCACCCCGATGGCGAGAGTGCCGCGGACCCCGAGGTCGGCGGTGGCCATCGGGAGCAGGAAGGTGCTGGAGGCGGAGCCCACCCGGCTCATGGCGGTGGCGACGCCGACGCCGGTGGCCCGCAGATCGGTGGGGAACAGCTCGCTGGGGTAGACGAACTGCAGCCCGCTGCCCGCCGCCTCGAAGAACTGGAAGGCGGCGAAGAGGGCCACCACGAGGGCCGCGTAGTGCAGTGGCAGCACGGTGAGCGCGATCAGGGAGACGTTGACGCACAGGAAGCTGCCGATGAGCAGCGGACGCCTGCCGACGCGATTGACCACGACCAGCCCCAGGCCCGTTCCGGCGACCGCGAGCGTGGTGATCAGCGCGCTGGCGCCGAAGGTGCCGGTCACCCCGAAGGACTCCAGCATCTGCGGCTGGAAGGACCGCACCGCGAAGGCCGGCGCCACCTGACAGATCCAGAACAGCGAGCAGAACAGCGCGGGGATCCCATAGCCACGGCGGAACATCTCGGCGAGGTTGCCGAGGCCGGAGCCGCCACGCCGGTCCTGACGGACCTCGGCGAGCAGTTCCTCGGCGCTGACCTCCTGGCCGAGGTGGCGGCGTACGACCTCCCTGGCCTCCTCCACCCGTCCCCGCGACGCCAGCCAGCGCGGCGACTCGGGAACGCCCGCCCGCAGGAGCAGGAAGAGCACGGCGGGGACCGCGCCGGAGGCGAGCATCCAGCGCCAGTCGTCGTCGCCGGTGCCCAGCAGCAGCCAGCCTGCCCAGAAGCTGACCCCGTACCCCACCCACCAGGCCAGGACCAGCCCGGACAGCGCGGGGCCGCGCATCCGGCGCGGCACCAGCTCGGTGGTGAGGGCCGAGGCGATCGGGTAGTCGGCGCCGATCGCGATGCCGATGAACAGCCGCAGCACCACCAGCTGCCACGCCTCGGTGACGAAGAACTGCAGCGCGGAGCCGATCACGAACGCGACCAGATTGAGCACATACATCAGATGGCGGCCCACCCGGTCGGTGATCGGGCCGAACACCACACCGCCGAGGAAGACACCTACGAGGACGGACGCCGCCACCAGCCCGGTCCACATCGTGTCCAGGTCCAGGGCCGGGGTGATCAGGCTGAGCGCCACCCCCATGATGCCGAGCAGATAGCCGTCGCAGAACGGACCACCCATGGCGACGGCGACCATTCTGCGGTGGAAGGCGGTGACGGGGGCGTTGTCCAGGGTGGCGGCGGAGCCCTGGACGGGCTCTCGGGAGGGCTCGTGGGAGGTTCTGGGAAGGGACATGCTTGCATCTCCTGGGGACGAGGAGGGGCGCTGCGGCGCGGGCCGATGCCGGGGCGGTGGCGGGCATCGTGGATCAAGCATTCGGTGGACACACACG
>NZ_JAAAYH010000757.1:0-2114 GCF_018035285.1 Streptomyces sp. MK37H
CGTAGACCCGTCCGTAGACCCGTGGGTCGCCGGTGATCGAGGCGCCCGTCCAGCCCCACTGATGGGCGTCGTTGTTGATCCGGGTCCAGCTCGCCCCGGCGTCCGTGGAGCGGAAGATGCCGCGTACGCCGCCGATTTTCGCGCTGGTGTAGAGCGTCTGGTACGAGGCGCCCGGCGCCGCCTTGCCGAAGCCGATGGTGTCCGCCTGCTGGACACCGCTCAGCTTGGTGAAGGTCGCGCCGGAGTCCGTGGAGTGCCACAGCCCGTACGCCCCGCCGGTGCCGCCGCCCGCGAGCCAGATGTCGCCCTCGGCGCCCGGCAGCGCCTTGAACCGCACCGGGCCGTCGGCCGGCAGCCCGGAGGACGCCCTGGCGGTGAAGGTGGCGCCGCCGTCGGTGGAGACGTAGAAGGTGCCCGCCTTGAAGCCGTAGAACTTCTTGGGGTTCTCGCGGTCGGACTCCACGACCGCCCCGGCGGGGATGCCGCTCGACGCAGACCACGAGTTGCCGAAACCGGTGGTGTGGTAGACGGCCGAGGTGCCCTCCGGGGCCCAGACGAAGCCGCTGCCGTCGGCCGCCGCGGCCACCGTGCCGCCGCCGGTGACCCCGGACGGCTCGCTGCCCTGGAACCAGTTGGCGCCGTTGTCGGTCGAGAAGGCGATCCGCGGCGCGGAGTCGTTGTCGCCGACCCGGACCACGGTGTTCGGACTGGTCTCGGCGTAGTCCAGGCTGGTGGTCGTGGTGAACGTCGGCGAGGTGTACATCCTCGCGGGCACCGCGTCGGGATCGGTGTGCCGGAAGCCCCCGATGTCACCGAGCGCGCTCAGCAGTGGGGCGCCGGTGGGCGGGCTGGCCAGATCGTTGACCGCCGTCTCCTCCAGGCCCTTGACCATGGGCGTGATGGCGATCTTGCCGCCCGTGTCCCAGTTTCCGAGGTTCTCCGTGCCGTAGACCGTCGCCCCCGTGCCGTACATCATCCGGTTGGAGTCGAACGGGTCGATCTCCAGCGCCTCGGTCATCCAGCCCAGCTTCGGGGTGACTTCGGGCGGGGAGGGGTTGGTGCCGAAGGTCAGCCAGGGGACGGACGAGACATCCTGGGTGTAGCGGAAGGACCGGTTCGGATAGCTGGTGAAGTCCCAGGCCCGGGTCCAGGTGGCACCGGAGTCGGTGGAGCGGAAGATCTGGGTGTCCGGCCACCAGGAGCTGTAGCCGGTCACCATCAGCGTGCCCGGCTTCTGGCGGTCGACCGTGAGCCCGCTGTAGCCGAAGTAGGTGTCGGCGTCCGCCATGGGGCTGATGTTCTTCCACTCCCCGGTGGCCGTGGTGTACCGCCACACCTGGCCCTTCTCCCCGTCGTAGGGGCCGCCCTTGTCGCTGGTGGTGAGGTACAGATAGCCGTTCTTGGCGTCCAGGACGCCCTTGTGGGAGAGATAGCCGGTGGGCTGCCCGGCCACCCGCGACCAGGTGGCGCCCGCGTCCGTCGAGCGGTAGACGGTGTTGTCCTTGTCGGCCACGCCCACGTAGATGGTCTTCGTGGCGCTGCCGGAGGAGCCGGTGCGCTCGTCGAAGGTCACCCACACCACGCCCTGGTTGTCGCTCAGATAGCCGCTGGTGTCGCTCGCGTCCTGGACGTAGGTGCCGGGGTTCGGGAAGGACGTCACCTTGGACCAGGTGACACCGGAGTCGGTGGAGCGCCACAGCCCGTTGCCGCTCGGCGCGCCGAGGTAGAGCACGCTGTTCCGGTTGGGGTCCACCGCCAGCCGCTCACCCATGCCGCGGCCGGGCATGTTGCCGCCCAGCTTGAAGGGGAGGGTGGTGGACTGCCAGCCGGCGCCCCGGTTGGACGAGCGCAGGATCGCGCCATTGCCCGGGTCCCAGCCGTTGGTGTACGTACCGGCCGCCACATAGACCTTGTCGGGATCCACCGGGTCGCTGGCCAGGCTCACCACCCCGGTCCAGCCCCAGTGGTCCCAGCCCAGCGAGTCCAGCAGCGGCACCCACCGCTTGCCGGACTGATCCCAGCGGTACGCCCCGCCGATGTCGGTGCGGGCGTAGGCGAGGTTCTTCTCCTTGCGGTTGAAGACGATGCCGGGGACGAAGCCGCCGCCGTCCACG
>NZ_JAAAYH010000758.1:0-2112 GCF_018035285.1 Streptomyces sp. MK37H
GGCGGCGTTCTCCCCCTCTAGGTAAGGACCCGCGCATGGCAACGACGCCTGTGACCGAGCACAACGAGCCCAGCACACCGCCGGGCGCACCCGCCACCGAACGCGAACGCAAGCGGCTGCACACCAAGCTGAAGCTGGCCACCCAGATCGGCCAGGGGATCGACGGCTACATCATCGGCGGCATCGGCCTGGCGATGGGCGCGATCACCGACGACCTCCATCTGACCTCCGTGGAACAGGGGCTGGTCGGTGCCGCACCGCTGATCGGCATCTTCGTCGGAGGGCCGCTCTTCGGCCGGCTGGCCGACCGGTTCGGACGCCGGCCGGTGTTCCTCATCGACATGTTGATCTTCCTGGTCGGCTCGGTGCTCCAGTTCTTCGTCGTGGACGGCCCACAGCTCTTCCTCATCCGGCTGGTGATGGGTGTGGCGATCGGCGGCGAGTACGCGATCGGCGCGCCGCTGCTGTCGGAGTACGCGGGCCGACGTGGCCGCGGGCGGCTGCTGGCGAGCCTGGAGATCAGCTGGTACCTGGGGTACGCGCTGGCCACGGTCGTGGGGGCGCTGTTCACCTCCGTCGACGGCGGCTGGCGCTGGTCCCTGGCGAGCAGTGCGGTGATCGCGCTGGTGTGTGTGGCCCTGCGCGGTGGCATCCCGGAGTCCGCGCGCTGGCTGCTGAGCCAGGGGCGCCGGGACGAGGCGGAGGCGCTGATCGAGAAGTACGGCATCGAGGTGGATGTCGCCGCGGAACTCGACGAGCGCGACGAAGTGCGGCAGGACGGGTTCCGCGCGCTCTTCAGCCGGCAGCACATCCGTTCCACGGTGTTCGCCAGCGTCTTCTGGGCCGCCCTCGTGCTGCCGTACTTCGCCATCGGCACCTTCTGGACGGACGTCTTCGAGGCTCTGCACATGGGGGACAACGCGGTGGCGGCGCTGCTCGTCTACTCCTTCACCGCCGTGGCCGGTGTCACCGCGGGGTGCCTGGTCGTGGAGCGGATCGGCCGCCGCAGGCTGCTGATACCGCCGTTCTGGATCACGGCCGCGTGTCTGGCCCTGGTGGCGGTGTGGCCGTCCTCCACCCCGGTCATCGTCGTCGGCTTCCTGTTCTTCATCTTCCTCAACGCCGCCTCCTCGGCGCTGACCGCGGTCTATCCGCTGGAGGTGTTCCCCACGTCGCTGCGCACCACGGGCGTCGGCTTCGCCACGGCCATGAGCCGGGTGGGTGCCGCGATCGGTACGTTCCTGCTGCCGATGGGGCTCGACCACTTCGGGGCGGAGTTCGTGCTCCTGGTCGGCGCCGGAGTGCTGGTGGTCGGGGCCGTCGTGTCACAGTTCCTGGCGCCGGAGACCACCGACCTGGACCTGGCCCGCGCGGCCCGAACGGCCCGCGAAGGGGCGTAGCGGCACATGCCGACCCGCCCGGTGTGCGGATGGCGCACACCGGGCGGGCACTCTCATGGCACGGGAGGACGGTGGTCCTCAGGCGGCGGCCGGGGTGTAGTGGCCGGCCTCGTCCCCTTCGAGGACGTGGCTGCGCCCGCCGTCCACACCGACCGGGGTATCGCCCGCCACGGTCACCCGGTGCAGCAGGCGCGGCAGATCGCCGTAGTCGTCGGGCGCGTAGTGCTGGGTGATGCGGTTGTCGAAGACCACCACATCACCCGGGGCCCCGGGCGAAGACGTTCGTCGGGCACACCTTGACGCACTTGTCGCAGGCGATACAGCGCTCGGCCGAGACCAGCTCGATCATCAGGCAACCTTCCGTGGCGCGGTGGTCAGGGGCTCCGGGCGGGTCCATACGCGGTCCAGACCGCCCGTCACGATGCGGTGGTGCTGCCCCGGGCCCTGGGCGGGGAAGTCGAGCCGCTTGCCATGCCCGATGCCGCGGTCAAGGCCGGGGCCGGTGACCGGCTCTCCGTCCAGGAGGATCCGCCCGCTGGAGGGCCGGGTGAGGCCGCCGAGCAGGTCGAGCAGTGTGGACTTGCCGCATCCACTGGGCCCGACGACCACCATGAACTCACCCGCGGAGATCTCCAGGTCGATCCCGTCCAGGGCGGTGAACTCGGTGGCCCGGCGGGAGCCCGTCGTCCCCTGCATCGGAAATACCTTGCGG
>NZ_JAAAYH010000759.1:0-2106 GCF_018035285.1 Streptomyces sp. MK37H
GTGCCTGGTGGAGGGGGTGGGGCTGACCGCCGCCTTCCTGGTGACGGGCGGTGTCTACTTCCTGGCCACGCTCAGCCCGCTGGTCTTCCCGGCCTGGCGCGGGATGGACGAGGGGGCGGCGATGACGGTGGATGAGGGGGCGGCGACGCCGCTCAGCAGTGCGGGACCGCGCCGCCCGACCGCAGCGCCCGCAGAGCCGTCACCGCACCCTTGAGGGTGGTGACGGGGATCAGCCGCAGTCCCTTGGGCAGTTCGGCCGTGGCGTCGGCGCACTCGGCCTTCGGCACCAGGAAGACCGTGGCGCCGTCCCGCTTGGCCGCCTGCGTCTTCAGTGGGACCCCGCCCACGGCCCCGACCTTGCCCTTGGCGTCGATGGTGCCGGTGCCCGCGATCGTCCGGCCGCCGGTGAGGTCGCCGCCGCGGCCGTCGCCGTCCAGCTTGTCGACGATGCCGAGGGAGAAGAGCAGCCCGGCGCTCGGACCGCCGACGTCGGCGAGGCGCAGGGTGACCTTGACGTCGCGCGGGGAGCGGTGGAGATAGCCGAGCGCGGCGCTGGTGGCCGAGGACTGGGACTCCTCCATCTCCTCGGCGTTGTGCCGCTCGATCTCCTTGGTGGTGCCGCCGACGTAGACCGAGTCATGCGGCATGACGGCGCGGTCGGTGGCGAACCAGCCGCTGACCACGTCCTTCACCCGCACGGTGGCGTCCGGGCCGGTCGCCAGGATCGTCGTCATCCGCAGCTGCCCGGCGGTCTTGCGGGTGCCGGTCCCCGAGACGCTGATCACCTGCTTGCCGCGGTCGGAGCCCAGGACGTTCACGGTCGAACCGGGCTGGGCCACGGTGAACGGCAGCGGCGCGAACGCGGCCACCGCGAGCAGGGCGAGCACGGGCGCGGAGCAGAGCGCGAGGGTGCGGGCGCGGCGGGAGACGGCAGGCATGGTGTGAATCTAGTTGACCGCCGGGAAGCATGAGCCGCCACCCCGGCCCCACGGGGAACTGCGGGGAGCGGGCTCATGACACCCGCGACCTCACCTCAAGGCGTCCGAGACCTCTCGGGCCGCGTCGACCACCCGGGGGCCGACGCGCTCCGGGACCGAGTCGCAGAGCATCACGACCCCGACACTGCCCTCTATCCCCGTCACCCCGACGAGCGGGGCGGCCGCGCCGCTCGCGCCCGCTTCCAGTTCGCCGTGGGTGAGGGCGTACCCGGGGTCGTCGGGGCGGCCGGCGCGGGCGGCGAGGATCGCGCGCCCGGCGGCGCCCCGGTCGAGCGGATGCCGGAATCCGGCCCGGTAGGCCACGTGGTAGTCGGTCCAGGTCGGCTCGACGACCGCGACGGCGAGTGCCTCGGTGCCGTCGACCAGGGTGAGGTGGGCGGTCGCGCCGACGTCCTCGGCGAGGGAGCGCAGCGCGGGCAGCGCCGCCTCCCGTACGAGCGGATGCACCTGGCGGCCGAGCTGGAGCACCCCGAGCCCGACGCGCGCCCGCCCGCCGATGTCCCGGCGGACCAGGGAGTGCTGCTCGAGGGTGGCCAGCAGCCGGTAGACCACGGTGCGGTTGACGCCGAGCTTGTTGGACAGCTCGGTCACGGTCAGCCCGTGGTCGGTGTCGGCGAGCAGTTTGAGGACGCGCAGTCCCCGATCGAGCGTCTGAGAGGTCTCCGCGGTCACGACGCCCCCTCCTCGGTGATGAGTGGCGGCTCTTCGTGAGGTGCCCCGCCGGTCCCGACGACGGCGCGCGAAGAGGCCGCCGGTCGCGGTGGTAACGCACCGGCTGCGCTCCGCGGCGACGCTGCCACGGGGCGTGTGCGTGCCCGAACGCTAGCGAGCCGGTCCGCTTTGCGGAAGGGTTTGTCCAGAATCCGAGCGGAGCTGCCAAGGCGTGCGGTACGAGAGAACTCCGAAACGTTGCGGTTTGCCCGGATTCATGAGGGGGGTCTGCGACCGGTTCATGAAATTTTTCGAAAGGGGGTTGCGCAGGGCGGATCACCGCCTGCGCCCATGTCGCCGCGCGGATGTCCAACGGATCGTGACGCCTGCGGCGGCCGCTCCCCTCCCCACCCCTTCCCGAAACTGGGGCTCCGCCCCAGACCCCGGGGTCCAGGGG
>NZ_JAAAYH010000076.1:0-26787 GCF_018035285.1 Streptomyces sp. MK37H
CTCCCCTCGGGCCGTCGGGACGGCGGACCGGGGGCGCCTAGCCGTCGTGGTGGTCCTGGTGGTGGCCGCCGCCCTTCGCCGGCAGGTCCTTGACGCGGATGTCGCGGAAGGAGACCTCGTCCCCCTCCCCGTGGTTCTGGATGCCCACGTAGCCCTGCAGCAGGCTGCGCGCCGGGTCCCGGTTGGTGAAGTCGTTGATCTTCACGCCGTTGAGCCAGATCCGCAGCCGCTCGCCCTCCACCCGGATCTCGTACGTGTTCCACTCCCCCGGCGGGTTCAGCGCCGCGTCCCGCTTGGCGAGGTCCGCGGACTGGAAGCCGTAGACCGAGCCGGTGGTGTGATCGGGGGTGTCCGTGGCGTCGATCTGCACCTCGTAGCCGTTGTTGACCGCCGACCAGGGGTCGTCGGAGGCCGGGAAGCCGACGAAGACGCCGGAGTTGTCGTCGCCCGCCATCTTCCAGTCCAGCTTGAGCGAGTACGAGCTCAGTTCGCGCGCCTGGTACCAGAGCATCCCCATGCCGCCCGTCGAGGTGAGGGTCCCGGACTCGGCGTCGAGGGTGAAGCTCCCGGGGCCCGCCTGCTTCCAGCCGTCCGTCGAGGTGCCGTCGAAGAGCGGGCGGTAGCCCTGCTCGGGGCGGCAGTCGGCGTGGGCGGCGCCGGTCGCGTAGCGGATGCCGCCGAGCAGGTGCAGGCGGAAGGCGGGGTCGGCGTAGGACTCCTTGGTGTGGCCGAAGCCGGTGTAGAAGGCGCGGCCGCCCCGGTACTCCTGGCACCACGAGATGGGGTGGTCCTCGCCCATCGCGCCGCCCTGATACGAGGATTCGTCGAGCGTGGCGAGGACCCGCACCCGCTCCCTCGGATTGGTACGGTAGTTGTACCACTCATCCGTCCGCTCCCACCTCGGCGCCAGATGCGCGGTCGCGGGGTTGGCCCGGTCCTCGACGTCCACGGTGGCCTGCTGGATCGCGGGGTGGGACTGGAAGTACGCCCCGGCCAGGCCCTCGTAGAAGGGCCAGTCGTACTCGGTGTCGGCGGCCGCGTGGACGCCGACGTAGCCGCCGCCCGCCCGCACATAGCCCTCGAACGCGGACTGCTGGGCGGTGTCGAGGACGTCGCCGGTCGTGGAGAGGAAGACGACGGCGTCGTAGCGGGCGAGGTTGTCGGGGGTGAAGGCAGCGCCGTCCTCGGTGGCGTCGACGGCGAAGCCGCTCTGCGCGCCGAGTTCCTTGATGGCGGCGATGCCGTCGGGGATCGAGTCATGGCGGAAGCCGGCCGTCTTGGAGAAGACCAGGACCCGGTCGTCGGCGGCGCCGGATGTGGCGGCCCCGGACGCGGCGGCGGGCAGGGCCGTCAGGGCGAGCAGCAGCGTGGCCCCGACGGCGGCGAGCCGCGCCCCACGCCGGGATCCGGAGCGGCGCCCGGATGCGGATTCGGACCCGGGGCGGCCCCCGGTCCCGGTCCCGGCGCCCCGCCCGGAGGCGGTCCCGGGCTCGCGCCCGGAAGGGGCCCCCGAGCCGGAGGCGGGTCTGGAGTGCGGAGAAGAGTGCGGGTGCATATCCGTCGTGCTCCTTCCTCCCGGGCCGGGGCGGCGGCCGCGTACGGCCGCCGCCCCGGGCCCCGGGCGTCAGCTCGTCAGCCGGTGCCGATCGTGAAGTCGTCCACGTCGAAGAGCGCTCCCGCACCGCCCTTGAAGACGAGGGACAGCGTGGTGGTACCGCTCGGGGGGTTCTTCAGCGTCGTCTTGACGTCCTGGAAGGTCTCCCAGTCGCCGGTCACCGGCACGGTGACGGTGCCGAGCAGCCGTCCGGTCGGGGAGCCACTGCGGATCTCCAGCGTGCCGCCGGCGCCCGCCGAGGAGACCCGTGCGGTGAAGTCCTTGGCGTTGCCCAGCACATACGGGGTGAAGGAGATCCAGTCCCCGTTCTCGATGTCGCCGACCGTCTTGCCGCCGTTGGCCGGGGTGTGGGAGATCACCGAGACGCCCTGCCCGTCGTCGTAGTGCTCGGCCTGCCGGTGCTTGGGCTGGACGATGGACTGGTCGTGGGTGGTCAGCGGCGGCTGGCCGCCCCCGCCGCCGTCGGTGTACTCGGCGTCGAAGACCCCGAAGATGTTGGCGTTGGGGTCGTGCTCCCCGTCCGCGTTGGTCTTGATGGTGCCGGAGCAGCCGTTCGCCGTGGTGACGGGGTGGCCGTGGCTGTCATGGCCGAGGATGTAGGTGACCTTGATCTTGGCGCAGTCGACGGTGCCGTCCTCGGGGTCGGTCACCCTGACCTTGAACGGGACCTCGTCGCCGAAGGTGAACAGCTGGCCGTCGGCGGGCAGTTGCAGCGTCACCTTGGGCGCGGTGTTGCCCACCGTGAGGTGCACATTGGCGCTGGCGGTGCGGCCGGTGGGGTCCTTGACGGTGAGGGTCGCGGTGAAGGTGCCGTTCTTCCGGTACGTGTGGGTGGGGTTGGTGGCGGCGGAGGTCGTGCCGTCGCCGAAGTCCCAGCTGTAGGCGAGGGTGTCGCCATCGGCGTCCGAGCTGCCCGCCGAGGAGAAGGCGACCTTCATGGGCGCCTTGCCGGAGGTGCGGTCGGCGCCGGCCTCGGCGATGGGCGAGTGGCCGTCGGTGGCGTTCTCGATCCGGTAGAGCGCGGAGTGCTCGTCGCCGTTGAAGTAGCCGAGGCCGTAGTCGAGCACGTACAGCGCGCCGTCCGGGCCGAAGGCCGAGTCCATGACCTGGGTGCCGGACCACGGGAAGTCGTTGATCTTCTGCACGGCCCCGTCGGCGCCCTGCTCGATCCGCTTGATCCACTGGCGGCCGAACTCCCCCGCGAAGAAGTTCCCGTTGTAGGACTCGGGGAACTTCACCGGGGAGTCGAGCGAGGCGTCATAGCGGTAGACCGGCCCGGCCATCGGGGACTCGGAGCCGGAGCCGAACTCGGGTACGGAGTCGTTGTCGTACGGGATCCAGGCGGGCTGGGCGGGCGGCAGATCGGTGAGCCCGGTGTTGTACCGCGAGGTGTTCTCGGGCGCGGCGCAGTCGAAGGCCGGGCCGGAGGTGCCGGTGGCGAAGTCGTAGTCGCGGTACGGCTTGTTGTCGGCGATGCAGTACGGCCAGCCGTAGTTGCCGGGCTTGGTCACCCGGGCGAACTCGACGGCGCCCCCCGGTCCGCGCTCGGGGTTGGCGGCGCCGGCGTCCGGTCCGTAGTCGCCGACGTAGACCGTGCCGGTCGGCTTGTCGACACTGATCCGGAAGGGGTTGCGGAAGCCCATCGCGTAGATCTCGGGCCGGGTCTTCTCGGTGCCGGGCGCGAAGAGGTTGCCGTCCGGGACGGTGTACGAGCCGTCGTCGGCCACCTTGATGCGGAGGATCTTGCCGCGCAGGTCGTTGCTGTTGCCCGCGGAGCGCCGGGCGTCATAGGCGGGGTTGCGGTTCTCCCGCTCGTCGATGGGGGTGAAGCCGTCGGAGGCGAACGGGTTGCTGTCGTCGCCGGTGGACAGGTACAGGTTGCCGTCGGCGTCGAAGTCGATGTCGCCGCCGACGTGGCAGCAGATGCCGCGGGACGCGGGGACGTCCAGGACCTTCTTCTCGCTGCCGGTGTTCAGGGTGCCGTCGGCGTCGAGGGTGAAGCGGGAGAGGCGGTTGACGCCGTCGAACTTGGCGAAGTCGGCGGCCGTGCCCTCGTTGGGGGCGTCACCGGCGGGGGTGTCGAGCGGGGGCGCGTAGTAGAGGTAGATGGCGCGATTGTCGGCGAAGCCGGGGTCGATACCGACGCCCTGGAGCCCTTCTTCGTCGTGCGAGTAGACGGGCAGCTTGCCGGACACCTTGGTCTCGCCCGTGGCGTCGGTCAGCCACAGGGTGCCGTCGCGCGAGGTGTGCAGCACGGAGCGGTCGGGGAGCACGGCGAGCGTCATGGGCTCACCGGTCTCCTCCACGCCCTTGGCGAGGGTGACCTGCTGGAACTGCTCGGCGGCCGCGGCGGGTTGATCCGCGCCCGCGGCCGGAGCGGTGAAGGCGAGCCCCGCGCCGACGAGCAGTGCGCTCGTGACGAGCGCGAGGGGTCCGCGCGGTCGAAGCCTTTTCCTGTGCACGCTGATCCTCCGTGGAAAGAGGGGGGTACGGGCGGGCCGTCAGGCCGCCGTGACTGGCACAGGCGCGCGCCGTCGCGCCGGGATGACCGGTCCGGGGCGAGGGGCCCTATGTGACCGGTACATCTCAAGGACCGTAGCGGGGTTTGTCCGGTCCGGAAACCCCTTTGACACAAAACGGCTCCCGCTTCATCCACGGGCAGGACAAAGCTGGGTGGGGGCGCGGTGTGCGGTCCCCCACCCAGGGGCCCTTCGGGCGGGTCCTCGATGCCCGGACGGGCCAGGCTCGAGCTGGACTGGACTCCGGCTGGAGCCAGACCCGATCCATCGCTGGAGCCGGGCTACTTGCCCCCGCCGCCGAAGGCCGCGTCGAACGACGCCGTCGGCGGGTCGAAGTCGAAGTGCTTCAGCCGGGCCAGCGCCTCCGGGGCACCGGTGAGCCGGTCCATCCCGGCGTCCTCCCACTCGACCGACACCGGACCGTCGTATCCGATCGAGCGCAGCATCCGGAACACGTCCTCCCACGGCACATCGCCATGGCCCGCGGAGACGAAGTCCCAGCCGCGGCGGGGATCGCCCCAGGGCAGATGGGAGCCGAGGCGGCCGTTGCGGCCGTCCAGCCGCTTCCGGGCCTCCTTGCAGTCCACGTGGTAGATCCGGTCCCGGAAGTCCCACAGGAAGCCCACGGGGTCCAGGTCCTGCCAGACGAAGTGGCTGGGGTCGAAGTTGAGCCCGAAGGCGGGGCGGTGGCCGACGGCCTCCAGCGCCTGGTGGGTGGTCCAGTAGTCGTAGGCGATCTCGCTGGGGTGCACCTCATGGGCGAAGCGCACACCCTCGGCGTCGAAGACGTCGAGGACCGGGTTCCAGCGCTCGGCGAAGTCCTCGTAGCCCCGCTCGATCATCCCCGGCACCACCGGCGGGAACATCGCCACCAGATGCCAGATGGAGGAGCCGGTGAAGCCGATGACGGTGCGGACCCCGAAGGCGGCCGCGGCGCGTGCGGTGTCGGCCATCTCGGCGGCGGCCCGCCGCCGGACGCCCTCCGCCTCGCCGTCGCCCCAGATCCGGGCGGGCAGGATGGCCTTGTGGCGCTCGTCGATGGGCGAGTCGCACACGGCCTGGCCGACCAGGTGGTTGGAGATGGCCCAGCAGTTAAGGCCGTACTTCTCCAGCAGCGCGCGCCGTCCGTCCAGATAGCCGGACTCGCCGAGCGCCCGGTCCACCTCGAAGTGGTCGCCCCAGCAGGCGAGTTCCAGTCCGTCGTAGCCGAAGTCACGGGCCAGCCGGCAGACCTCCTCCAGGGGAAGGTCGGCCCACTGGCCGGTGAAGAGCGTGAAGGGTCTGGGCATTCCGGCCTCCTCCTCAGACGGGTACGGGGGTGTAGACACAGTTCTTCTCGGCGCTCTCCTCCACGGCGGCGAGCACCCGCTGCACCTGCAGCCCGTCCTCGAAGGACGGCTCGGGGCCCGTCCCGTCGGCGATCGCGAACACCATGTCCCGCGCCTGGTGGACGAAGGTGTGCTCATAGCCGAGGGCGTGGCCCGGCGGCCACCACGCCTCGAGGTAGGGGTGCTCGGGCTCGGTCACCAGGATCCGGCGGAAGCCGGAGTCGGCGGCGGGCTCGGTGTGGTCGTGGAAGGACAGCTCATTGAGGCGTTCCAGATCGAAGGCGAGCGAGCCGCGATCGCCGTTGAGCTCGATCCTGAGCGAGTTCTTACGGCCCGCGGCGAACCGGCTGGCCTCGAACGACGCCACCGCACCGGAGCCGAACCGCCCGGTGAACAGCGCCGCGTCATCGACCGTCACCGGTCCGCGCGCCGCTCCGCCGGCCCCGGAGCCGCCGAGCCCGGCCACCGCGCCGGCGGGCAGCGGCCGCTCCCGGATGAACGTCTCGGTGAGCGCCGAGACGCCGATCAGCCGCTCCCCGGCCAGATGCTGCGCCAGGTCGACGATGTGCGATCCCAGGTCGCCGAGGGCGCCGGAGCCCGCGTACTCCCGCCGCAGCCGCCACACCAGGGGGAACTCAGGATCGACGATCCAGTCCTGGAGATAGGTGACCCGGACGTGCCGCAGCACGCCGATCCGCCCGTCCGCCACCATCCGGCGGGCGTACGCGATGGCGGGCGCGCGGCGGTAGTTGAAGCCCACCATCGCCACCTGGCCGCGCTCCCGCGCCCGCCGCGCCGCCTCCACCATGGCCTCCGCCTCGGCCACGGAGTTGGCGAGCGGCTTCTCGCACAGTACGTGCTTGCCCGCCTCCAGGGCCGCGATGGCGATCTCGGCATGGCTGTCGCCGGGGGTGCAGACGTCGACCACCTGCACATCGTCCCGGGCGATCAGCGCCCGCCAGTCGGTTTCGGCGGCGGCCCAGCCGTGCCGGTCCGCGGCGGCCCGTACGGCGTCCGCGTCACGCCCGCAGACGGCGGACATCGCGGGGCGGGCGGGGAGGTCGAAGACACGGCCGACGGTACGCCAGCCCTGGGAGTGGGCGGCGCCCATGAAGGCGTAGCCGACCATGCCGACGCCGAGTGTCTTCGCTTCAGGATTTTCCATGGGACTCCTTCTGACGATCGCAAACCGACGCGAGGTGGGGGGTCTGGCCCTCAATCGGGCTCAGCTGAATCCCGTGGGGAGGTATTCGTCCACGTTGTCCTTGGTGACGACGGCGGAGTAGAGGGTGAGAGAAGCCGGGATCTCCAGCTCCGCGAGGCCGCCGACGCCCTTGCCCTGACCCAGCGCGCGGGCGAGGTCGATGGCGGAGGCGGCCATGGTGGGCGGGTAGAGCACGGTGGCCTTCAGCACGCTGTTGTCGGCCTTGATGGCGTCCATGGCATGCTTGGCGCCCGCGCCGCCGACCATGAGGAAGTCATCGCGCCCGGCCTGCTTGATGGCGCGCTCGGCGCCGACGCCCTGGTCGTCGTCGTGGTTCCACAGGGCGTCGAAGTCGGAGTGGGCCTGGAGCAGCTGGGCCATCTTCGCCTGGCCCGACTCGACCGTGAACTCCGCGGCCTGGCGGCCGACCTTCTTGATGTTGGGGTAGTTCTTCAGGGCGTCGTTGAAGCCCTCGGTGCGCTGCCGGGTCAGCTCCAGGTTGTCGATCCCCGCCAACTCGATGACCTTGGCGTTCTTCTTGCCCTTGAGCTGCTCGCCGATGTAGCGCCCAGCGTTGAGGCCCATGCCGTAGTTGTCGCCGCCGATCCAGCAGCGGTACGCCTGCGGGGAGGCGAAGATCCGGTCGAGGTTGACCACCGGGATGCCCGCCCGCATGGCCTTGAGCCCGACCTGGGTGAGCGCCTTACCGTCGGCGGGCAGGATGACCAGGACGTCGACCTTCTTGTTGATGAGGGTCTCGATCTGGCCGATCTGCTGGGCGGTGTCGTTGGAGCCCTCGGTGGCCTCCAGGGTGACGTCCTTGTACTCCTTGGCGCGCCGCTTGGCCTGCTCGTTGATGGCGTTGAGCCAGCCGTGGTCGGCCTGGGGCCCGGCGAAGCCGATGGTGACCGCCTTACCGGGCTTGTCATTGGCCGTGTTCGCGGCCTGCTTGGCGTTGTCGCCGTCGTCGTTGTTCTCGTTGCTGGTGCACCCGGCGGCGAACAGCGCGCCCGCCGCGGCGGTGCCCAGGAGGAGGTTTCTGCGACTGGTGGCGGAGGAGGAGCTCTTGGCATACCTCATGGCGTCGAACGACCCTTCTGTACCAGGACGGCGGCGACGATGATCGCGCCCTTGGCGATCTGCTGGACATCGCTCTGAAGGTTGTTCAGGGCGAACAGATTGGTGATGGTGGTGAAGACGAGGACGCCGAGGACGGAGCCGGTGATGGTGCCGCGGCCGCCGCTGAGCAGCGTGCCGCCGATGATCGCGGCGGCGATGGCGTCGAGTTCGTAGAGGTTGCCGTTGGTGTTCTGGCCCGAGCCGGTGAGGACGACCAGCATGAAGGCGGCGACCCCGCAGCACAGCCCGGAGAGCAGATACAGCAGCAGCCGCTGCCGTTTGACGTCGATGCCCGCGAGCCGGGCCGCCTCCGCGTTGCCGCCGATGGCGACCGTGCGCCGGCCGAAGGTGGTGCGGTTGAGCACCAGCCAGCCCACCACGGTCACGGCGGCGAAGATCATCACCAGCGGCGGTATGCCGAGCACATAGGCGTCCGGGAGCCCGAGGTCCAGGACCTGGTTGACGGTGACGACCTGGGTCTTGCCGTCGCTGATCTGCAGGGCGAGACCGCGGGCGGAGGCGAGCATCGCCAGCGTGGCGATGAACGGGACCATCCCGCCGTACGCGATGAGCACCCCGTTGACCAGTCCGCAGCCGAGCCCCACCAGGACCGCGCACAGCAGGATGCCGCCGAGCCCGTAGTCCTGGGTGGCGATCGTGGTGGCCCACACCGAGGCCAGCGCGACGATCGCGCCGACCGACAGATCGATGCCGCCGCTGGTGATGACGAAGGTCACGCCGACGGTGACGACGCCGATGACGGACGCCTGGGTGAGCACGAGCTGGAGGTTGTCGGTGCTGAGGAACTCATCGGGCTTGGTGAAGCCGCCGACGGCGATCAGCACCGCCAGCACCCCGACGAGCGAGAGGTTGCGCAGGTCGGCCAGGCGCCGCAGCCTGCTCAGCGGATCGGTGTCGGTGCGGCCGGCCGGCGGTTTGCCGACCGGGCCGGCCGTCAGCGTGGCGCCCGCGCCCGGTACCGGGGCGGGGTCGGCCGGAGGCGGGGACGCCGGCCTGCTCCCGGGTGAATTCACGACGGGCTCCCTTCCATAACGAGATCGAGGACGCGGTGCTCGTCCAGCTCCCGCGCGGGCGCCGTATGGACGACGCGGCCCTCGCGGAGCACCAGCACCCGGTCGGCGAGGCCCAGGACTTCGGGCAGTTCGCTGGAGACGAGGAGGACGGCCATGCCGTCGTCGGCGAGTCGGCGGATCACGGCGTAAAGCTCGGCGCGGGCGCCGACGTCCACCCCGCGCGTCGGCTCGTCCAGCAACAGCACCCGGCAGCCGCGCAGCAGCCAGCGGGCCAGTACGGCCTTCTGCTGATTGCCGCCGGACAGGGTGCGCACCGGCCGCTCCGGGTCGTCGGGGTGCAGCGACAGATCGCGGACGCAGCGGCGGGCCGCCGCCCGCTCCGCGCCGCGGTCCACCCATCCGGCGCGGGAGAAGCGGGTCAGCGAGGAGACCGAGACATTGCGGGTGACGGACTCCAGCATCAGCAGCGCCTGCGCCTTGCGCTCCTCGGGGGCGAGACCGAGCCCGGCGCGCACGGCGGCGGTCACGCTGCCGGGGCGCAGCGGGCGGCCGTCCACCAGGACCCGGCCCGAGGTGGGGCGGCGGGCGCCGTAGACGGTCTCCAGGATCTCGGACCGCCCGGAGCCGACGAGTCCGGCCAGCCCGACGATCTCGCCGGGCGCCACCTCGAGGTCGATCGGCTCGAACTCCCCCGCCCGGCCGAGGTTCTCCAGCCGCAGCACGGGCGTGGCGGTGGCGACCGGAGGGGCGGTGGTACGGCGCGGGAACGCGTACTCCACGTCCCGGCCCGTCATCAGCGCCACGATCTCGCGGGTCGGGGTGGTGCGGGCGGGCAGCCCGCGGGCCGCGGCGCGGCCGTCCTTGAGCACGGTGACGCGGTCGCCGATCCGGCGGATCTCCTCCAGCCGGTGCGAGATGTACACGACGGCGACCCCGGCGGCGGTGAGATCGCCGACGATGCGGAAGAGGTTGTCCACCTCGTCGGGGTCGAGGGCCGCGGACGGCTCGTCCATCACGATCAGCCGGACGTCGTGGGAGAGCGCGCGGGCCATCGAGACGATCTGCTGCCCGGCCGCGGAGAGGTCCCCCACCAGCCGCCCCGGGTCGATCTCGGGGTGCCCGAGCCGGGCGAGGAGGGCGGCGGTGGCGGTGCGGGCCGCGCGGGAGCGGACGAAACCGCCGGTGGCCATCTCATGGCCGAGGAAGACGTTCTCGGCGACGGACAGCCCCTCCACCAGGTCGAGTTCCTGGTAGATGGTGGCGATCCCGAGGCGCATGGCGGCGATGGGCGATTTGAGGGTGACCGGTTCGCCACGCCAGAGGATCTCGCCGCTGTCGGGCTGATGCGCCCCGGCGACCACCTTGATCAGGGTGGACTTGCCCGCGCCGTTCTGGCCGAGCAGACAGTGCACCTCGCCCGCTTCGACATCGAGGTCGACGCCGTCCAGGGCCCGTACGCCGGGGAAGGACTTCGTGATCGCGGACATGGTGAGGAGTGGGCGCGGGTCGGGTGGTGCCGGTGCCATGGCGGGCCTCCTCGGCGGGGTCGCTCGTATGCGGTGCGGTCGCTCGTACGCGGTGCGGTCGCTCGATGCGGTGCGGGGCGCTTGGGCGTGCGGGTGCGCGGCGGGGCGGTGATTAGCGGCGCGGCCCGGTGTGATCTGGTGCCCGGTGGTGTGCGGCTCGGTGGTGCGGCTCGTGCCTCGACGTGGTGTACGCCGAGGGGCGGTGCGGTGCGGATGCCGTGCGGCTGCGCTGTGCCGAGGTACTGCCCGGCCGGGGCCGGGCGGGGTCAGACGGTCATGCGGTGGTGGCCATCAGGCGGTCATGCCGGTGAGAAGAGGTGGTCGCTGATCAGGCGGGCCGCGCCGGTGACCCCGGCGGCCGGGCCGAGTTCGCCCAGCACGATGGGGAGGTTGCCGGTGGCCAGGGGCAGGGACTGGCGGTAGACCTGGGTCCGTATGGCGGCGAGCAGCGTATGGCCGAGCCCGGTGACACCGCCGCCGATGACCACCAGACCGGGGTTGAAGAAGCTGACGAGCCCGGCGATGACCTGGCCCGTACGGGTGCCGCCCTCCCTGATGAGGTCGAGCGCGGTCGCGTCGCCGGCCGAGGCCGCCGCGGCGACGTCGGTGGCGGCGAGGCTGCCCACTTCCTCCAGCCGGGCGGCGAGTTCGGCGGACCGGCCGTCGCGGGCGGCCGCCTCGGCGTCACGGGCCAGCGCCGCGCCGCCGAAGTACGCCTCCAGACAGCCGTGGTTGCCGCAGGCGCAGGGGCGGCCGTCGGGTTCGGCCTGGATGTGGCCGATGTCGCCCGCGCTGCCCGTCGTACCGCGGTAGACCTCACCGCCGACGACGATCCCGCAGCCGATACCGGTGCCGATCTTCACGCAGAGGAAGTCCTTGACGGAACGGGCGACTCCGGCGTGCTGCTCCCCCATCGCCATGAGGTTCACATCGTTGTCGACCATGACCGGGCAGCCGAGCTCCTGGCTGAGCGCCTCCCGTACGGGGAAGCCGTCCCACCCCGGCATGATCGGCGGCGCCACGGGCACGCCCTCGGGGAACCGCACGGGGCCGGGCACTCCGATGCCCGCCCCGTCGAACCCCTCGGCCACGCCGGACGCCCGGAGCTTCGCGGCCATGTCCAGCACCTGCTCGAAGACCGCGACGGGTCCTTCGCGCACATCCATGGGCTGGTTGAGGTGGCCGAGAATCTCCAGTTCGGCATTGGTCACGGCGACGTCCACGGAGGTGGCGCCGATGTCCACGCCGAGCAGCCGCAGCCCGGGCGCGAGCCGGATGTTGTGCGAACGCCGGCCACCCCGCGAGGCCGCCAGCCCGTCCGCGACCACCAGCCCGGTCTCCAGCAGCCGGTCGATCTCCACGGCCAGCTTCGAACGCGACAGGTCGATCTCATCGCCCAGCTGAGCACGGGAGTTGGGGCCGCCGTCGCGCAGCAGGCGAAGCAACCGCGCCTGATGCGCGTTCGCCGGTCGTGCCGTCATGCGCCTCACGCTGCCCCTCCCGCCGTCATCGGCATCCACGTGGCCGGGCTTTCACGGGGAACGTAGCAGCGGTTGTCGGGGGTGGGAAGAACTTGCGCCGCAATTGGCTCCGACTTTCTCCTGTCTCAGGACAAAGCCACGTCGCTTTCGCGACAGCGCGCGAAGGCGCCCACTCAGGAGCCCGGGCTCAGCGAAAGAGTTCGGCCACTACGATCGCCGCTCATGGAGATAGCGGCGTACATCGTGATCTTGGCCCTCGTTCTGCAGTATTCACTGCTGGAGTCGAGGATTCAGAAGATCCAGCGCAGGGCGGACCGCATCGAGCGCAAGCTGGATCTGATCCTCGGCCACCTGGACATCCAGGTGGCCGAGCCCGGCCTCGAGCGGGTGATGGCCCTGGTGCGGGAGGGCAAGAAGATCGAGGCCATCAAGGTCTACCGGCAGCTCACCGACGCCGGTCTGAAGGAGGCCAAGGAAGCGGTCGAGCGCATGGAAATCGCTTAGCGCATGGACGTCGCCTGAAGAAGACGCCGCCGGGCGGACCGGCGGATCGGGTCAGGGACGCTCGCGGTCGTGGTAGGTGCGGCGGGTGTGTTCGGTGTGGGCGCGCATGACGGCCGTGGCGCCGTGTTCGTCACCCGCGGTGATGGCCGCGATCAGCTCGCGGTGCTCGATCCAGGACTGCTTGCCGCGCTGGCGGGCGACCGGGGTGTAGTACCAGCGGACCCTGCGGTCCACCTGGGCGGCCAGTTCGGACAGGACCGCGTTTCCGGCGAGTTCCATCACCTTGGCGTGGAATTCGGCGTTGGCCGCGACCGCGCCGTCCACATCGTCGTCCAGGACCGCTCGCTCGCCCTTCGCGCACAGGTCTTCCAGGGCGGCGACGCCGGCCTCGTCGGCCCCGGCGGCGGCCAGCCGGGCGGCCTCGGCCTCGAGGAGCGTGCGCACCGTAAGGAGCTGATCGGCCTCCTCCTCGGTGGGCTCGTGGACGAACGCGCCCTGGGCGGGCCGCAGATCGACCCAGCCCTCGGTGTTGAGCCGCTGGAGGGCCTCGCGCACGGGCTGGCGGGAGACGCCGAGATGGCCGGCGAGCTCGCTCTCCACGAGGTGCTGGCCGGGGCGAAGGGCGCGGGTGGTGATGAGTTCGAGCAGCGCCTCGTAGACGCGCTCACGGAGTGGCCCGGGCCGCTCCAGCTTCGGCACCGCGCCGTGCGGCAGTCCCCTGGACAGCATCGCGCCCCCTCTGGCTCGCTGTTCACCGGATGTCCGGATTCACCGGATGCGTGAATTGGTTATTGTCTACAGTTTACCCGGCCTGTCCACGCCGCCGACACATCCCAGGTGCCTTGACGTCTAGTCATCGACTCGTTGAATCCTTAAAGTCCGGGCACATGCTCACCAATGATCGTCTCGGCCCGCTCAGCCGCTCGCGCACCCTGGCCCCACCGGGCTGGAGCCGCTGGCTGGTGCCGCCCGCCGCCCTGTCCGTCCATCTCTCGATCGGCCAGGCTTACGCGTGGAGCGTGTTCAAGCCGCCCCTGGAGTCCTCGATGGACCTCTCGGGCACGGCCAGCGCGCTCCCCTTCCAGCTGGGCATCGTGATGCTCGGCCTGTCCGCCGCCTTCGGCGGCACGCTCGTGGAGCGCAACGGCCCGCGCTGGGCGATGTTCGTCTCCCTCGTCTGCTTCTCCTCCGGCTTCCTCGTCGCCGCGCTAGGCGCCGCCACCAGCCAGTACTGGCTGGTGGTCCTCGGCTACGGCTTCATTGGCGGGATCGGGCTGGGCATCGGCTACATCTCCCCCGTCTCCACGCTGATGAAGTGGTTCCCCGACCGGCCCGGCATGGCCACCGGCATCGCCATCATGGGCTTCGGCGGCGGAGCATTGATCGCATCGCCCTGGTCCAGCAAGCTGCTTGAGCACTTCGGCACCGACAATGGCGGCATCGCCGCCACCTTCCTGGTCCACGGCGTGACCTACGCGGTCTTCATGGCCCTCGGCGTGCTGCTGGTGCGCGTACCGCCCGAGGGCTGGCGGCCGGCCGGCTGGGAACCGCCGCAGGAGCAGGGGCACATGATCAGCACGGCCGATGTCTCCGCGCGCAACGCCATCCGCACCCCGCAGTTCTGGTTCCTCTGGGTGGTGCTGTGCATGAACGTGACGGCGGGCATCGGCATCCTGGAGAAGGCCGCGCCCATGATCGGCGACTATTTCAAGGACACCGACACCCCCGTGTCCGCCACCGCGGCGGCCGGTTTCGTCGCCCTGCTGTCGGCGGCCAACATGGCCGGACGGCTGCTGTGGTCGTCCACCTCCGACCTCATCGGGCGCAAGAACATGTACCGGGTCTATCTGGGCGTGGGCGCGCTGATGTATCTGGCCATCTCACAGCTCGGGGATTCCTCCAAGCCCCTGTTCGTGGTGTGCGCGCTGGTGATCCTCTCCTTCTACGGCGGCGGCTTCGCGACCGTTCCGGCGTATCTGAAGGACCTGTTCGGCACCTATCAGGTGGGCGCGATCCACGGCCGGCTGCTCACCGCGTGGTCGGTGGCCGGGGTCCTCGGCCCGTACATCGTCAACAAAGTGGCCGACCACCAGGAGGAGGCGGGGAAGGCCGGCCCCGGGCTGTACTCGCTCTCGCTCACCATCATGATCGTGCTGCTGGTCGTCGGCTTCATCGCCAACGAGCTGATACGGCCGGTCCATCCGCGCTTCCATGAACCGGCCCCCGCGGCGGCCGAGTCCGAGGCGGCTCCCGCCGAGAAGGGAGGGGACCGATGACCGAGCCCACCAGGAACCGCACCGCGCTGACCGTGGCCGTCTGGGCCTGGGTGGCGCTGCCCTTCGGGTACGGGGTCTACGAGCTCGTCCAGAAGGCCACCCAGCTCTTCACCGGCTGAGCCCGCTCCGCGTCCGAGGTCCCATCACCGGGAGACCGAAGGGGGGGTTGAGGTGTCGTCCGACTCCTTGACCCTCTTCTCGGGCATACTGTATTCAATATTCAGTCGACGATACCCGGACGCTCGGTCCCCTCACGTCGCACCGTGCGGCGTGACCGCCGTAAGGAGCCCGTCGTGGCCCGTAACCGCCAGCGCAACCGACAGCAGAAGCAGTACCCGCGGCTCACCCATCCCCTGGTGCGGGACTCAGTGAGCGGAGAGCTCCGTCGCGCCTCCTGGGACGAGGCGCTCAGCCGGGCCGCCGCCGGGTTCCAGGCCGTGACGGCGGCCCACGGGCCCGACGCGTTCGGCATGTTCTCCTGCGCCCGCGCCACCAACGAGATGAACTACGTGGCCCAGAAGTTCACCCGGGTGGTGATCGGCACCAACAACGTCGACTCCTGCAACCGCACCTGCCACGCGCCCAGCGTCGCGGGGCTGTCCGCCGTCTTCGGCTCCGGCGGCGGCACCTCGTCGTACGCGGAGGTCGAGGACACCGACCTCATCGTGATGTGGGGCTCCAACGCCCGCTTCGCGCACCCGATCTTCTTCCATCACGTCCTCAAGGGCATCCGCAACGGCGCCCGGATGTACGCCGTCGATCCGCGCCGCACCTCGACCGCCGAATGGGCGGAGAGCTGGCTGGGGCTGAACGTCGGCACCGACATCCCGCTCGCCCACGCCGTGGGCCGCGAGATCATCCACGCGGGGCTCGCCAACCGGGCCTTCATCGAGCGCGCGACCACCGGCTTCGAGGAGTACGCGGCTCATGTAGAGCCCTGGACGCTGAGCGTCGCGGAGAAGGTCACCGGCGTCCCGGCGGACGCCATCCGCGATCTCGCGCACGCCTATGCCACCGCCGAGCGCGCCCAGCTGTGCTGGACGCTGGGCATCACCGAGCACCACAACGGCACCGACAACGTCCGGGCGCTGATCAATCTCTCCCTGCTGACCGGCCATGTCGGCCGGTACGGCTGCGGGCTGCAGCCGCTGCGGGGCCAGAACAACGTGCAGGGCGGCGGCGACATGGGCGCCATCCCCAACCGGCTGCCCGGCTTCCAGGACATCCTGGACCCGCCCGTCCGGTCCAAGTTCGAGCGCGCCTGGGACGTGGTCATCCAGCCGCGCTATGGGCTGAACCTCACCGAGATGTTCGAGGCCATGGAGGCGGGCGAACTGCGCGCCGTCTACTGCATCGGCGAGAACCCGGCCCAGTCCGAGGCCGACACCGAGCAGGCCGTCCGGCGGCTGGAGTCACTGGAGCACCTGGTGGTGCAGGACATCTTCCTCACCCGGACCGCCGAGCTGGCCGACGTGGTGCTCCCGGCGACCGCCGGCTGGTGCGAGACGGAGGGCACCACCACCAACAGCGAGCGGCGCGTCCAGCGGGTACGGAAGGCCGTGCAGCCGCCGGGCGAGGCGCGCGAGGACATCGACATCATCTGCGAGCTGGCGCGGCGGCTCGGCCACGACTGGAAGTTCGAGGGCGCGGAGGAGGTCTGGAACGAGCTGCGCGACGTCTCCCCGGACCACTTCGGCATGACCTACGAGCGGCTGGAGGAGCACCAGGGCATCCAGTGGCCCTGCCCCAGCACCGACCGTCTCGAGCCCACCTATCTGCACAGCCGCCTGTGGGAGAGCGATCCGGCGCTGCGCGGCCCGCTCGCCCCCTTCGGCCCGGTGAAGCACGATCCGCCGGTCGATCTGACCGATGACACCTTCCCGATCCGGCTCACCACGGGGCGGCGCCTGGACTCGTACAACACCGGGGTGCAGAGCGGGGGTTTCGCCTCTCCGCTGCGGCGCGGCGAGTACATCGAGCTGTGCCCGGAGGACGCGGCCCGCTACCGGGTGGAGGCCGAGGAGCGGGTGCGGGTCACCTCGCGGCGCGGTTCGGTGGTGGCGCCGGTGTGGATCGATCCCGGGCTGCGGCCGGGGCTCGCCTTCATGACCATGCACTTCCCCGACGAGGTGGACACCAACTCCCTGACGATCGAGGCGAACTGCCCCATCGCGGGGACGGCGGAGTTCAAGGCGTCGGCCATAAGGATCGAGAAGATTCCCGTGACCGCCGTAAGGAGCTGATCGTGGATCTGCGGTTCGGTGACAGCAAGCCCACGGACGAGGAGCGGGCGGCGGTCGACGCGCTGCTCGGCCCTCCCGAGTCCGCCTGGGAGGGCGCGGACGACCGTACGGACACGGATCTGCGCTGGGCACGTGGCGGCCGCGAGGCACGGGAGCGGCGCGATCTGCTGTTGCCCGGGCTGCACGCCCTCAACGACCGGGTGGGCTGGATCAGCGAGGGCGGTCTGGACTATCTGTGCCGCCGGCTGACGGTCCCTCCGGCCGAGGGCTACGGGGTGGCGACCTTCTACGCGATGTTCGCGGTGAAAACCCGTCCGGCGACCGTCGTCCACGTCTGTACGGATCTGGCGTGCGCGGCCCGGGGCTCCGCCCAGGTGTGCGCGGAACTCGAACGGGACGTGGGCCCGGCGGGCTCGGCGGGGTCCGGGGCCGTCTGGCAGCCCAGCCCGTGCCTGGGCCTGTGCGAGCGCGCCCCGGCGGCCCTGGCGATCCGCGCGGGCGAGACCCCGCGGGCCACGGTCGTCGCCCCCGCCACCGCCGAGGCGGTCGCCGACGCGGCGTCGGCGCCGCACGGGGCGGCGGCCGAGCCGCCCGCGGTGGCCGCGGTCCCCCAGGCCGGAGCCGACGGCCCCTACCCCCCGCCCGCCACGCGGGCGGGGACCGATGACAAGGCGGCCGCGGCCGACCCGGGCCCCGACGCCGGGCAGCGGCCGGAGAACTCCGTACACACAGGGCCGCACGCCAACCCCGCCGCGCGGCCCCGGAGTTCCGCGCCGCGGGACACATCCGCGCCCCTGGCCGTAGGCAACGGCCTGGTGCTGCTGCGCCGGGTCGGGGTGGTGGACCCGGGGTCGCTGGACGACTACCGCGCCCACGGCGGATACGCCGCTCTGCGGCGCGCGTTCGCGCTCGGGCCGGCCGGGGTGATCCGGGAGGTGACCGAGGCGGGTCTGGTCGGGCGGGGCGGGGCCGCATTCCCGACCGGGCGGAAGTGGTCGGCCACCGCCCAGCAGCCCGACCATCCGCACTATCTGGTCTGCAACGCCGACGAGAGCGAACCGGGCACCTTCAAGGACCGGGTCCTGATGGAGGGCGATCCCTACGCCCTCATCGAGGCCATGACCGTCGCGGGGTACGCCACCGGGGCCCACCGCGGCTATCTGTATCTGCGCGGCGAGTACCCGCGGGCCCTGCGTCGGCTGCGCACCGCCATCGACCGGGCCCGGGCCCGTGGCTTCCTCGGTAAGGACGTCATGGGCCAGGGGTTCGCGTTCGACATCGAGATCCGGCGCGGCGCGGGCGCGTACATCTGCGGGGAGGAGACCGCGATCTTCAACTCGATCGAGGGGCGGCGCGGTGAACCGCGCAGCAAACCGCCGTTCCCGGTCGAGAAGGGGCTGTTCGGCAAGCCGACCGCGGTCAACAACGTGGAGACCCTGGTCAATGTGTTGCCGATTCTGATCGAGGGCGCACAGGCGTATGCGCGCACCGGCACCGATACCTCGACCGGCACCAAGCTGTTCTGTGTCTCCGGCACGGTCGCCCGGCCCGGCGTCTACGAGCTGCCGTTCGGGGCGACGCTGCGGGAGCTGCTGGAGCTCGCGGGGCCGCCCGAGACCCTGCGCGCGGTGCTGCTCGGCGGCGCGGCGGGCGGTTTCGTACGGCCCGACGAGCTGGATGTGCCGCTGACCTTCGAGGGCACGCGCGCCGCGGGCACCACGCTCGGCTCGGGGGTCGTGCTGGTGCTGGACGAGGGCGTCGAGCTGCCGCGCATCCTGCTGCGCATCGCGGAGTTCTTCCGCGACGAGTCCTGCGGCCAGTGCGTCCCCTGCCGGGTGGGCACCGTACGGCAGGAGGAGGCGCTGCACCGGCTCAAGGACCGTACGGGCGCCGCCGCGGCCGGGGACATCGCGCTGCTGCGCGAGGTCGGCCAGGCCATGCGGGACGCCTCGATCTGCGGTCTTGGCCAGACCGCCTGGAACGCCGTGGAGTCCGCCATCGACCGCCTGGGAGCCTTCAAGTGACCGCGATACCACTGCGACCGCCGCGCCGACTGGTCGACCTCACCCTGGACGGCGAGCCGGTCCGCGCCCCGGAGGGCAGCACCCTGCTGGACGCGTGCCGCGCCGCGGACAAGGACATCCCGACCCTGTGTCAGGGCGACACGCTCACTCCGAAGAACGCCTGCCGGGTGTGCGTGGTGGAGGTGGAGGGCGCTCGCACCCTCGCCCCCGCCTGCTCCCGCCGGGTGGAGCAGGGCATGGAGGTGCGCACGGACACCGAGCGGGCCCGGCACAGCCGTAAGGTCGTCCTGGAGCTGCTGGCCTCCTCCACCGATCTGTCGACGACCCCGCGCGCCGCCGAGTGGATCGAGGAGTACGGGGCCGAGCCGGACCGTTTCGGCGCGGATGCCGCCCGGGCGGACGAGGAGCCGAAGGTCGACAATGACCTGTATGTCCGTGACTACGACAAATGCATCCTCTGCTACAAGTGCGTGGACGCATGCGGTGAGCAGTGGCAGAACACCTTCGCGATCGCGGTCGCGGGCCGCGGCTTCGACGCCCGGATCTCCACCGAGCACGACGCGCCCCTCACCGACTCCGCGTGTGTCTACTGCGGCAACTGCATCGAGGTCTGCCCGACCGGCGCGCTGAGCTTCAAGACGGAGTTCGACATGCGGGAGGCCGGGACATGGGACGAGGCGGCCCAGACGGAGACGACCACGGTGTGCGCCTACTGTGGTGTGGGCTGCAATCTCACCCTCCATGTGCAGGAGAATGAGATCGTGAAGGTCACCTCGCCGCACGACAATCCCGTCACACACGGGAACCTGTGCATCAAGGGCCGTTTCGGGTACCAGCACGTACAGAACCACGCACAGAACCGGGACTGATCGACATGGGACGGGTCACCGAGCGACGCCGCGTCATCCGCATCCGGGACGGGGCGGTCAGCACCCGGCCGGACACCCTCGTGGCGGAGGAGCCGCTGGAGATCCGGCTGAACGGCAAACCACTGGCCATCACCATGCGCACTCCGGGCGACGACTTCGCCCTCGCCGCCGGGTTCCTGGTGAGCGAGGGCGTCCTCGGGCGCGCGGACGAGCTGGCGAACATCGTCTACTGCGCGGGCGCCACCCAGGACGGCTCCAACACCTACAACGTGGTGGATGTGATGCTGGCCCCGGGCGTGCCGGTCCCGGACATCACCCTCGAGCGCAATGTCTATACGACGTCGTCCTGCGGTCTGTGCGGCAAGGCCAGCCTGGACGCGGTGCGGACGACCGCGCGCTGGCCGCTGGCGGACGGCCTCGAGGACGCCGGGGGCGCTGCCGTCCGGATCGAGCCGGAGACGCTCTCCGTGCTCCCGGACCGGCTCCGCGCGGCGCAGCGCGTCTTCGACCGGACCGGCGGTCTGCACGCGGCGGCGCTGTTCAGCCCGGACGGTGAGCTGCTGGACCTGCGGGAGGACGTGGGGCGGCACAACGCGGTGGACAAGCTGGTGGGGCGGGCGCTACAGCAGGGCCTGCTGCCGCTTTCGGGGTCGGTGCTGATGGTCTCGGGGCGCGCCTCCTTCGAGCTGGCACAGAAGGCCGTGATGGCGGGGATCCCGGTGCTGGCGGCGGTGTCGGCGCCCTCCTCGCTGGCGGTGGATCTGGCGGCGGAGACGGGGCTGACCCTGGTCGGCTTCCTCCGCGGCACCTCGATGAACGTGTACGCGGGCGAGCAGCGGCTCGCCCTGCGGACAGCGGTTGGCGGGGCCTGAGAGCGGTCCGCCCGCTGCACGGGTTGGCGGGCCGGCCGACGGGGAGCGCCCCCTGCGTCGGCCGGCCCCTACCGGCCCGGTAGCCCCGCCGCCCGGCAGCCCCGTACACACGTTCCGCATCCGGTCCTTCACTCGAAAGTGTTCTTGACCGCTCGTTCTGGTTAGGTGCTACGGTTGGGTCATGGCCAGAACGAAGGAATTCGATCCAGAGGCCGCCCTGCAGTCGGCTCTCGAGCTGTTCTGGCAGCGCGGCTATGAAGCGACCTCGATGGCGGACCTCGTCGACTATCTCGGCATCGGCCGCGCCAGTATCTACGCGACCTTCGGCAGTAAGCACGAGCTGTACCTGAAGGCCATGGACCGCTATGCGGAGACGCGCGACCCGCCCCTGCTGGCCGAGCTGTCCCAGCCCGGCCCGGCGCTGCCCGCGGTGCGGGCGGTGGTGCGCCGTTTCGCCGAGGAGGCCGCCTCTCCGGAGATGCGGCTGGCCGGCTGTCTGGTGACCAACACGGCGGCCGAGCTGGCGCCGCACGACCCGGCGGCGGCCCGCCGGGTGGAGCTCAGCTGGGACCGCGTGGAGACCCCGCTGTGCTCCGCGCTGATACGGGCCCAGGCCCAGGGCGAGCTCCCCGAGGACCGCGACCCCCGCGCACTGGCGCGGATGCTGTTCGTACTGCTGCAGGGGCTGCGAGTGGTCGGCAAGGCGTCGGACGACCCGGCCCGGGTACGGGACGCGGCGGAGCAGGCACTGGCACTGCTGGACTGATCTCCACGGCCTGACCTCTCGAGCTCACCCCTCACCCCTCCATGACCCACGGACCCGGAGCCGCACCACATCACGATCACGGGAGTCGCACAGAGCCCATTCGCATGCCCGCATATTAAAACGATCGGTCAAATATTGGGGGAGAGATGACCGTCACCGACACCCTGTGCGAAACCGATACCGACACCAACACAGACGCAGACCCCACCACCATCACGACCCACCATCGCCGGGCCTTCGCCCTGCTCGGCTCCGTCCAGATCACCCTGATCTTCACGCTCGCGGCGATCGCCGTGCCGCTGCCCGAGATCGGCCGGGCCTTCGGCCTGGAGCGGGCCGATCTGATCCTGCTCAGCGCCGCCTATGGGCTGACCTTCGCCGGGCTGCTGCTCTTCGGCGGGCGCCTCTCCGACCGCTACGGCGGCCGGCGGGCCCTCACCGCCGGGCTCATCCTCTTCGCCGCCGCCTCGGCCGCCGTCCCGTTCGCCCCTGGTATCGGAACCCTGCTCGCGGCCCGGTTCGCCCAGGGCGCGGGGGCGGCCCTGACAGCGCCCGCCGCCATGGGCGTGCTGCGCGCCGTCTTCCCCGCCCCCGCGGCCTACGGCAAGGCGATGGCGACCTGGGGCGGGCTCTCCGTGCTCGGCGCGACCGCGGGCAATCTGCTCTCCGGCGTGATAGCCGAGCTGCTGTCCTGGCGCTGGAGCTTCGCCGTACCGCTGGCGGTGGCCGTGGCCGCCCTCGTCCTCGCGCCCCGGCTGCTGCCGGACACCCCACCGAGCCGGGGCCGGGCGCTCGATCTGCCGGGCGCGCTGCTGGCCACGGCCGGGATCACGCTCGCCAGCTATGGGCTCGTGGTCACCGACGCCCTGCCCTGGTCGTCGGCCGGGGTGCTGGTGCCCCTCCTCATCGGGGCCGCGCTGCTCATAGCGTTCTGGTACGCCGAGCGCCGGGCGGGTGATCCGCTGCTGCCGCCCCGCTTTCTGCTGGACCGGCGGCGGGCGCTCGCCCTCGCGGCGATCGCGTTCAGCGCCTGCGCGACCGCGATGACCTTTGTGACCCTCTCACTCCATCTCCAGCAGGACCGCGACTGGTCGCCGCTGCGGACCTCGGCAGCCTTTGTGCCGTTCGCCATCGCCCTGCTCACCTCGGGCCGGGCGGCCGGGCCGCTGATAGCCCGCTTCGGCCCCCGCGTCGTCACTGCCGCCGGGCTGGCCACGGCCGGGGCCGGGCTGGTGCTGCTCGCCCTCACCGGGCTCGACCCGCACACCCCGTACGCCTCAGCGCTGCTGCCGGGGCTGGTGCTGCTGCCGGCCGGTGCCGCCGCCTCCTTCGCCGGGGCCGCCGTGCTCACCACCCACGGGGTGCCGCATGAGCGGACCGGGCTCGCGGGCGGGGTGCTGAACACCGCGATGGAGCTCGGCCCGACCGTGGTCTTCGCCATCGTGCTCACCTTCGGCAGCGATGCCGTCTCCCTCGCCGCGACGGGGGCCGCACTCGCCCTCGTCGCCGCCCTGAACCTCCGCGTCCAGCGGAGCCGTCCCTCCCGTCCATCCTCTCTTCCTCAAGGAGCCACGCAGTGAACCGCTTCACCGGAAAGACCGCCCTCGTCACCGGAGCGGGCACCGGTCTCGGCCGTGCCATCGCGCTCGCCTTCGCCGCCGAAGGCGCCTCCGTGGTGGCCGCGGGCCGCACCGAATCCACCCTGGCCGAGACGGTCCGCCTCATCGAGGCCGCCGATGGCCGGGCCACCGCCGTGACCGCCGATGTCACCGACTCCGGCCAGCTGCGGGAGCTGGTACACAGCGCCGTCACCCGCTTCGGCGGACTGGACATCGCCGTCAACAACGCCGGGATACTGCGCGGCAAGGGGCCCGTCGGCGAGGTCAGCGAGGAGGACTGGGAGGCGGTGTTGCGCACCAATGTCACCGGCGTCTGGCTGGCCATGAAGCACCAGATCGCGCACATGAAGGAGCACGGCGGCGGGGCGATCGTCAATGTCTCCTCCAACCTCGGCGCCCATCTGCGGGTTTCGGGCCTCGGCGCCTACAGCACCTCCAAGGCGGCGGTCGCCACACTGACCCGGATCGCCGCGCTCGACCACATCCACCAGGGCGTCCGGATCAACGCGGTCAGCCCCGGCGCCTCCGACGGCCCCATGTCACTGCTGCCGGGTGAGACCGAGGCCGACCGCGCCGAGCGGGCGAAGAGCGAGACTCCGCTGGGCCGGGTGGCGGAGGCGGACGAGATCGCGGCGGCCGTGCTCTACCTCGCCTCACCGGCGGCGGGCGCCGTTGTCGGCACGGATCTCGTGGTGGACAGCGGCTCGTCGGCCTGACCGGCCCCGAGCGCCCGGCCGGAGTCCGACTGGCAACCCGGCCGGGGCCCGGCCATGGGGCTGTCCCCACCCGAACCCCGGGGGCTTGCCGCATGGCCGGGGCGCCACCGCCCCCGGAAGCTGGTGAGACATGAACGCACCCACGAAGCGCCCTCGCTTACGCCTCGTCACGGCCGCCGCCGTCACCGCCGCCCTCCTCGGGGGTGCGGCCGCGGTCCCGGCCGCCGCCACCACGGCACCGAATACCGGCCCCGGCTCCTCCGCCACCACCTCCGCCACCTCCGCCACCTCCGCCGACCACCGGCTCACCGAGGCCGAGTTGCGGCGCGCGGTGGCCCGGACGCTGGAGGACGCCGGATTCATCGGCATCACCGTGGAGGTGCGCGACGGCCACCGCCGGATCCACGCCCGCGCGGGCGAGGCGGAGCGCGACACCGGCCGCCCCATGCCGTACGGGGCGCACTACCGGGCCGCGAGCGTCACCAAGTCCTTCGTGGCCACGGTCGTCCTCCAACTGGTCGCCGAGGGACGGCTCTCGCTGAGCGACCCGGTGGACAGGTGGCTGCCGGGCGTGGTGAGCGGCAATGGCAACGACGGCCGCCGGATCACCGTCAGGAATCTGCTCCAGCACACCAGCGGCATCCACAACTACGCCTACAGCGACGACACCGGCGACTCGGCGGCGGACTTCGAGCGGACCCGGTTCGACCATGTCTCCCCCGAGCAGGTGGTCGCCGGGGCGATGAAGCACCGGCCCGACTTCCCGCCCGCCCCGGCCGATGACCCCGAGCCCGACTGGAACTACTCCAACCCCGGCTATGTCCTGGCCGGAATGATCATCCAGAAGGTCACCGGACGCGCATGGCCGGAGGAGGTCCGCGACCGCATCATCCGCCCGCTGGGCCTGACCGGCACCTATGAGCCCGGGGACGATCCACGGATCAAAGCCCCGTACGCCCATACGTATCAGCGCTTCCCCGGCTCCGGTCCTGGCATGTGGACGGACACCACGCTGCGGAACGTCTCCTGGGGTGGTGCGGCCGGTGCCATCATCAGCACCGACCGCGATCTGGACCGGTTCTACACCGCCCTGCTGAGCGGCCGTCTGCTGCCCCCGGCGCAGCTGGCCGAGATGCGCCGGACGGTCCCCGTCGGACCGGACTTCGAGGTGGCCTTCCCGCACGCCCAGTACGGGCTCGGGATGATACGCCAGCCGCTCAGCTGCGGCGGCTACCGCTGGGGCCACGGCGGCGACCTCGAAGGGGCCACGGTGCGCACCGGCTTCACCGAGGGCGGGCGCCGCTCGGTGACCATCAGCTCCAGCGGCAAGACCGCCGATGACGAGCAGCTGCTCCGGGCCGAGAGGGTCCTGCAGGGCCTCATCGACCGCGTTCTGTGCGACGGCGTCCGAGGCCGTAAACTCTGACATCTATTGGAGGGTTCCAGGTGCGAGGAGGAGGCCCATGCGGATCGGCGAGCTGTCCCGCCGCACCGGGGTGAGCGAACGCCTGCTGCGCTACTACGAACAGCAGGGCCTTCTCCGGCCCGAGCGGCTACCCAGTGGCTATCGCGCGTACCACGCGTCCGATGTGGCGGTGGTGCGGCGCATCCGCGCGCTGCTGGCGGCCGGGCTGTCGACGGCGACCATCTCCCAGGTCCTGCCCTGTCTCCGCGACGACGGTGAGCACCTCGTGCCCACCTGCCCGGATCTGCTGGGCGAACTGCGGGCCGAGCGGGACCGGATGACCTCGGCCATCGAGGAGCTCGAGCTGTCCCGGTCGCTGCTGGATCGGGTCATCACGGCGGGTCAGACCGGCATGGGCCGGACGGCCATGGGCTGACCGAAGCGGGGCGCCAGCCGGGGGCGGGCACCGCCCCCCTCGCGCCCCGCCCTCACCTCAACTGGCGCAGTGTCACGAGGATATGACGCACGGTCCTTGTCCCGGGCGACCGCCGGGCGAGACACTTTCAGCCGCAGTCATGTGTGAGACATGGGATGTCTTGATGTCCTGATGGCATGATGCCTCATGGCGTGATGCCCGACGGCCTCGACGTCCAGATGCCGATGCCTCAACGAGGCAGTCTGAAGGGCAGGCCGTGACCATGGCGTCAGTTCTCCGCACACGTCCCCGCAGCAGACCACCCCGCTCCGGTACCAGACCGTGGCGGCGCCGCGCCTCCGTGCTCCTCACCGCCGCGGCGCTGGCCCTGATCCCGCTTCCGGTACGGGCCGCGGACACGGATTCCTCCGCGTCCGCGGCCCGCGCCGACTCCGGCTTCGAACAACAGGTCCTCTTCAAGTCCGCCCAGGAACAGGGCTACTCCTGCTTCCGGATCCCGGCGGTCGTCAAGGCCAAGGACGGCACCCTGCTCGCCTTCGCCGAGGGCCGGGTCGACAACTGCGGTGACGCCGGGGACATCGATCTGGTCCTCAAGCGCTCCACCGACGGCGGCCGCACCTGGGGCCCGCTCCAGGTGGTCAACGACGGCGCCGGTGACACCCACGGCAACCCCGCGCCCATCGTGGACCAGCGCACCGGCCGCATCGTACTCGCCAGCACCTACAACACCGGCCGCGACGACTCCCAGAGCTGCGACGTCCCCTGTGACCGCTCCCCGCACCTCCAGTACAGCGACGACAACGGCGCCACCTGGTCGGCCCCGCGCGATCTGAGCTCCTCACTGATGCCGGCCCAGTGGAACTCCTGGTACGCCACCGGCCCCGTCCACGGCATCCAGCTCCAGCGCGGACGCCACAAGGGCCGGCTGGTCTTCACCCTCAACACCGAGAGCTTCAGCGGCGGCCGCATCACCGACAACCACGCCGCGCTCGCCTACAGCGACGACGGCGGCAGCCGCTGGCGCATCGGCGCGGTGGACAGCTATCCGCTGGCGGAGGACGGCACCTTCCGCCAGAAGCCGTCCGAGATGACGCTGGTGGAGCGCGCCGACGGCTCGATCTACGTCAACGGCCGGGAGCAGGACGGCACCGATCTCGGCCACCGCGACTACGCCATCAGCCGGGACGGCGGCCAGAGCTTCACCGCGCCCTTCCGCACCATCCCCGATCTG
>NZ_JAAAYH010000760.1:0-2079 GCF_018035285.1 Streptomyces sp. MK37H
CCTGTGGCTGCGGGTTCGGTCTTGGTCGTGGGCGCGCCGGGCGGTTGGGCGTGGGTGCCGTCGGTCCGGGTGTCGTCGGCCCGATCGCCGTTGGCCCGGCCGCCGTTGGCCCGGTTGGTGGTCGGGGACCACGGGCGAGGTGGTCGGGCCTGCCCGGTGGCCGGGGGTCCGGCTTCGCCCGTGGGCGGCGTGCCGGGCGGTTGGGCCTGGGTGCCGTCGGCCCGATTGCCGTCCGCCCGGTCGGTGGCGTCACCGCGCTGGTGTGGGGTTCCGTCCTGGTGTGGGCTGCCGTTCCGGTGTGGGCTGCCGTTCCGGTGTGCGGCCTCGCCCCGCCGCGCGGCGCTACGGCCCTGCGCCGACCGGATCGGGCCGGTTTCGCCTCCGGGTCGGCCCGGTGCGGGGTCGGCCGCGGCGGATGCCTGGTGTGCGGCCGGGTGGGCGTCGGATATCGGAGTGGCCGTCGACGCGGCGGCCGGGGTGGCGGCGTCCGGCCGTACATCTCGTCGCCCATCGGCTCCCGCGCGCGGCTGAACGTCGGGTGAGAGGTCACCCGCCTCCGGCCCGGTGCTGCCCTCTCCGGCCGTGCCGGTAGCCGTGGCCGCGTCCGGGTGAGGGTCGGTCACCGGGTCCGGGCCGGACGCGGCGACGCGCGCCTGACGGCGGTCGGCGGCCGGGGGCGCGGCGGGCGTCGCGGCGGTCCCGGACGCGTCCGACGCGGCGTCGGCGCCTCGTAGGTCGGCCGACTGCCGCGGCTCACCGCCACCGGACCGGGCGTCCGTCCCCCGTGCGGTGCCGGCCGCGGCCGGGCGGTCGGCCGGGTTCTCGCCGTCGCCCGCGGCCGGACGCTCAGCGCCGTCGCCGCGGCGCGGAGTCGACACGGCGCCCTCGCGGTCGGCCTCGCGTGCGCGGCGCTTGGCGGCGTCCGCGAGGATCCAGCGGCGGTGGAGGGCGACCAGCTCCTCCGGGGTGGCGCCGCACAGCCGGGCGAAGCGCTCGACGGGGGCGTAGTCCGCCGGGACCGCGTCGCCGTTGCAGTAGCGGTGCAGCGTGGACGTGCTGACGTGCAGTCGTGTGGCCAGCGAGCCGTAACTGCGGCCCGAGCGCTCCTTCAGCGCCCGCAGTCTCTCGGCGAAGTCCTCGACCTCTTTGGCGTTCCCCACGCCGACCACCCCCCAATATCGTCCCCGGCACCGCGAATCGTCCCGTGGGCGTCCCACGAGCGCGTTCCAGGGTGTTGTCATACCCCCAAGTCAGCGTACGTGCAGGCGTTCCAGCGTCCCGAATGCCCTGCCGGCCGTAGCCGCCACGGCCAGGTGGCGCACACGCTTGTCCTGCCGCCGCGACCTCCCGGTGCGACGGCGACATGCTGAAACCCTGAGATCGGGAAGAGACGGGGAAACACCTCATGCGCAAGCCCACGCACTCATTCCGCGGCGCCGCGCTCGGCGTCGTGGCAGCGGCCGTCGGGGTCGTGACCGTGGCCGGGACCGGGCCGGCTCAGGCCCATGCACCGTCGGCCCAGGCCCAGGCCCAGGCCCAGGCCCGGGCGGGGGCGGGGGCGCAGGTGGCCGTGCCCCTGCGCACCCCCGGCCACCTCGTGCCGAGGGAGCTCCCGCCGCATCCGAGCTCCGACTGGTACGCGAGTGATGTCACCAAGGGCCTGCCCGAGACCCCTCCGTTCTGCGTGGAGAAGACCTTCCCGTCGGCCGGGGCGACCCACCGCACCTTCTGGACCGAGTACGACACCGGCGCCACCCAGATCGTGGTCAGGACCGGCACGGTCGAGGCGGCCCGCAAGCTCGCCGCCGCGGCCGAGAAGAAGATCCGGAACTGCGCCGCCGACTGGGAGAACCAGTACCCGGAGGGCACCGCCTCATGGCGGGACTACGGCGCCCTGACGGCCGAGGACGGCGCCCATGTCTACGGCGTCCACACCTCGTACCCGGACTCGGAGCCCGGCATCCACCTCTTCGGTGTGGGCCGCGACGGCCGGACCGTCACCGTCGTGACGTGGGGCGAGATGGGCGGCTACGACCAGGCGCCGCTGGCCGACTTCAAGCGCACCACCACGACTGCCGT
>NZ_JAAAYH010000761.1:0-2072 GCF_018035285.1 Streptomyces sp. MK37H
CGACTACCACGCCTACGCCCTCACCGAGATCTCCCCGGACCGGCTCGGCGCGATCCTGGCCGAGCTGGTGGCGCTGTTCGAGCGGGGCGCGCTGAAGCCGCTGCCGGTGCGGACATGGGATGTGCGGCGGGCGCCCGAGGCGCTGCGCTTCATGAGCCAGGCCCGCCACATCGGCAAGATCGTGTTGACCGTGCCCGAGCCGCTGGATCTCACGGGCACCGTACTCATTACCGGCGGCACGGGCACCCTCGGCGGACTGCTGGCCCGTCACCTGGTGGCCGAACACGGCGTACGCCACCTGCTGCTGACCAGCCGCCGCGGCCCTGACACGGCGGGTGCCTCCGACCTGGTGACCGCGCTGCGCGAGCTGGGCGCGGAGACGGTGGACGTGGCCGCGTGCGACGCGGCGAACCGCCGTGCGCTCGCCTCCACCCTGGCCGCCGTGCCCGCCGAGCGCCCGCTGAAGGCCGTGATCCACGCGGCCGGGGCGCTGGACGACGGGCTCATCGGGGCGCTGACCCCGGAGCGGCTGGAGAAGGTGCTCCGCCCGAAGGTGGACGCGGCGCTCAACCTCCACGATCTCACCCGCGACCTCGACCTGTCCGCCTTCGTGCTCTACTCCTCGCTCGCCGGCACCCTCGGCAGCCCCGGGCAAGCCAACTACGCGGCGGCGAACACCTTCCTGGACGCCCTCGCCGCCCGCAGGCGCGCGGCCGGACTGCCCGGCGTATCGCTCGCCTGGGGCCACTGGGAACAGTCCAGCGAACTCACCGGACAGCTCGACCAGGCCGACCGCGCCCGCATGGCGCGCTCCGGCATCGTCCCGATGACCACCGGCCAGGGCCTGGCCCTCTTCGACACCGCCCTGCGGATGGCCGAACCGCTGGCCGTCACCTCGCGCCTCGACGCCTCGGCGTGGGCGTCCGGCGCGGGCAGCGAGGTGGTCCGGGCGGTGGCCCGCGGCCTGGTGGCGCAGGGGCCGGTCCGCCGGGCGCGGGCCGCGCAGGCGGCGGAGGACCGCGGCGCCGAGGGGTCGGCGCTGGTACGGCGGCTGGCCGCGCTGTCGGAGGCGGAGCGTACGGCGGCGCTGGTGGACCTCGTCCGTACCCATGTGGCGACCGTCCTCGGCCACGGCTCGGCCGCGGCCGTCGAGCCGGAGCGCGCGTTCAAGGAACTCGGCTTCGACTCCCTCACCGCCGTCGAACTCCGCAACCGGCTCCAGGCCGCGACCGGACTGCGGCTGCCCGCCACCCTCATCTTCGACCACCCCACCCCGAACGCCCTCGCCGAACACCTCAGGACCGAGCTGGGCGTCGGCGGGCAGACGGACACCCTTGCCCCGGCGCCGGTGGCGGCGGTGGACGACGACCCGATCGCGATCGTCTCCATGGCCTGCCGCTTCCCCGGCGACGCCGACTCCCCGGAGGGGCTGTGGGACCTGGTGGCCTCCGGCCGTGATGCCATCTCCGGCTTCCCGGCCGACCGCGGCTGGGACCTGGACCGGCTCTACGACGCGGACCCGGAGCGCTCCGGCAAGAGCTACGCCCGCGAGGGCGGCTTCCTGCGCGACGCCACGCGTTTCGACGCCGGGCTGTTCGGCATCTCGCCCCGCGAGGCGCTGGGCATGGACCCGCAGCAGCGGCTGGTCCTCGAATCCTCCTGGGAGGTGCTGGAGCGTGCGGGCATCGACCCGCTGTCGCTGCGTGGCAGCCGCACCGGTGTCTTCATCGGCGCGGTGACCACGGGCTACGGCCAGGACCCCAAGCTTCAGCAGAGCGTCGAGGGTTACTCGGTCACGGGCAACGTGCTGAGCGTCATATCGGGCCGGGTGTCCTACGTCTTCGGGCTCGAAGGCCCGGCCATCACGGTCGACACGGCCTGCTCGTCCTCCCTGGTGGCGCTGCATCTGGCCGCCCAGGCGCTGCGTTCGGGCGAATGCTCGCTCGCCCTGGTCGGCGGTGTCACGGTGATGCCGAGCCCGTTCGGCTTCGTGGAGTTCAGCCGCCAGCGCGTGCTGTCGCCCGACGGCCGCTGCAAGGCGTTCGGGGCGGCGGCCGACGGTACCGGCTTCT